>NZ_QODJ01000052.1:0-47060 GCF_009935965.1 Pseudomonas sp. L13 | reverse complement strand
CCCCAAATCCCTGTCGAATTCCGGCCAGCGTGGTTTAACGGGGCGCTTAAGATCAAGATCAAAAGCAGATCAAGAGCGACTCGCTTCGCATCGTGGTTACCGTTGAGCGTTACAGTGTTGTGTAGATACCTATGCTGCGATAGTGGCGTGTCAGTCACTGAAACATTGACTGTTACACCGCTATCGCAGGCAAGCCAGCTCCACATTAATGCCGTGTTGGCTGCTGGATCAGCGGCTCTGGCGTTGTTGTAACAACAGGTTGCTAAACCCGGCGCCGGCCAATTGCTTTTGCGCCACGGTCAGCTGTTCGCGGTTGCTGAACGGCCCCACCAATACGCGATACCAGGTCGCGTCCTTCACCGTGCCGGACTCAACCGATACCGACTGGCCCAACAGAATGATCTGTGCGCGTACACGGTCCGCATCCGCCTGTTTCGGGAACGAGCCCGCTTGCAGGAAGAACTTGGTCACCGGCGCAGCCTTGGTGGCTGCCACTGGCGGTGCTGGCGGCGGCGTGATACCGGCCAGCGCGGCCTGGGCGCGCGCCGTGTCGATTTTTGCCGCTTCCGCTGGGGTTACCGGCGTGGTCGGCACTTGTGGCGTCGGCAGGGTTTTTTCCGGCACGGCGTCAGGCGGCACGATCACTTCCGATTCCGGCAGCAGCGTGTAGAAGTCGTACTTGGGCTTTACCGGTGCGGTCGGGCTCGGCGCGGTCTTGTTGGCTTCGGCGATTTTCGTGGCCTTTTGCTGCTCCTGTTTGACGCGCTTGACGTCATCGCCCTGGCCGGGCTCCAGCTTCATCAGAAACACGATAAACGCGCCGACCGTAAGGCCGATGGCCATCCACAGCCAACCCGGAATCGGTTGCTTCGCCGGGGCCTGGTAGCGGCTGGCGCCGCGCTTGGGTGCAGGTTTTTTCTTGGCAGCCAACTTACATACGCTCCAGAGTTTCCAGGCCCAAGAGTTCCAGGCCTTGCTTGAGGGTGCGTCCAGCCAAGGCGGCAAGGCGCAGGCGACTTTGTTTCTGGGCTTCGTCGTCGGCGGTCAGGATCGGGCAGTTCTCGTAGAAGCTGGAGAACAGGCCGGCCACTTCGTACAAATAGGTGCACAGGATGTGCGGCGTGCCTTTTTCGCCAACGCTGTTGAGCACTTCGCCAAATTGCGCGAGCTTGGCCGCCAGTTCCTGTTCATGGGCGGCGTCCAGCGCGATCTGGCCTTGGACTTCGCTGAAGTCCTTGCCCAGCTTGCGGAACACCCCGGCCACGCGGGTGTAGGCGTACAGCAGGTACGGCGCGGTGTTGCCTTCGAAGTTGAGCATCAGGTCGAAGTTGAAGCTGTAGTCGCTGGTGCGGTGCTTGGACAGGTCGGCGTACTTCACCGCGCCAATGCCCACCACGCGGGCAATGTTGCGCAGGTCGGCCTCGGCCAGCTCCGGGTTCTTTTCCTTCACCAGGTTGTAGGCACGTTCCTGGGCTTCGTTCAGCAGGTCGATCAGCTTCACGGTGCCGCCGTCACGGGTCTTGAACGGGCGGCCATCGGCGCCGTTCATGGTGCCGAAGCCCATGTGCTCCATGTGCATCGGGTGGGTGACGAAACCAGCGCGGCGCGCCACTTCGAACACCTGCTGAAAGTGCAGGGCCTGGCGCTGGTCGACGAAGTACAGCGCACGGTCAGCCTTGAGTACGCCACTGCGGTAACGCACGGCGGCAAGGTCGGTGGTGGCGTAGAGGTAGCCGCCATCGGCCTTGACGATGATCACCGGCAGCGGCTCTCCGTCGGCGGTCTTGAATTCTTCGAGGAACACGCACTGGGCGCCGTTGCTCTCGACCAGCAGGCCCTTGGCCTTGAGGTCGTTGACCACGTTGATCAGGTCGTCGTTATAGGCGCTTTCGCCCATCACGTCGGCCATGGTCAGTTTCACGTTGAGCAGCTCGTAGATTTCCTGGCAGTGGGACAGGGAAATCTCACGGAAGCGGTTCCACAGCGCCAGGCACTCTTCGTCGCCGGCTTGCAGCTTGACCACCAGGCCCCGGGCGCGGTCGGCGAATTCTTCAGACTCGTCGAAACGCTTTTTGGCGGCGCGGTAGAAGTTTTCCAGGTCGGCCAGTTCGTTGCTGGTGATCGGGTTTTCCTGCAGGTAGGCCATCAGCATGCCGAACTGAGTACCCCAGTCGCCCACGTGGTTTTGGCGGATCACGGTGTCGCCGAGAAATTCCAGCACCCGGGCCACGCCGTCGCCAATGATGGTGGAGCGCAGGTGGCCCACGTGCATTTCCTTGGCCAGGTTCGGCGCCGACAGGTCAATGACCACGCGCTGGCTGTCGCCGGCCTTGCGTGCACCGATGCGGGCATCGGCCAGGGCGGCATCCAGGCGCGACGCCAGGGCCTGGGTGTTCTGGAAGAAGTTGATAAAACCAGGGCCGGCGATTTCGGCCTTGGTGACACTGGCGTCAGCCGGCAGGGCTGCGATGATTTTTTCGGCCAGGTCGCGCGGTTTCATGCCGGCCGGCTTGGACAGCATCATCGCGATGTTGCTGGCGAAGTCGCCATGGGTCTTGTCGCGGGTGTTCTCCACCTGGATCGCCGGCGACAGGCCTTCAGGCAACACACCTTCGTTGACGAGTTGGGTGAGGGCTTGTTGGATCAGCTGGCGAATGGTGTCTTTCATGGTGTTCTCTTTCGACCGCAAGCGGCGGCGCGCGATGCGCAGGTGGAAAAACTGGGCATTATCCGTGGCGAGGGCGGGCTTGCCAACCGTTCCGGACCTGTGGAGCATTTTGTAGGAGCGAGCTTGCTCGCGAAAATCGTCAACGATAACGCGGGCTTCCTGATTTAACGCGGTGTTCTTGAGTTTTTCGCGAGCAAGCTCGCTCCTACAGTGGTGGGTGGATCAATACAAATCTACCGGGTCTACATCCAACGACCATCGCACTTGCCGACCGCTGGGCAGTTGCTCCAGCTCAAGCATCCAGCGACTTAATAGCCGATGCAGCGGCGCGCGCGAGGTTGCCTGCAAGAGTAGCTGAGCGCGATAACGTCCGGCGCGTCGCTCCATGGGCGCTGGCACCGGGCCGAGCAGTTCGATGCCACTGAGGGCCAGCTCGCCCAATAAACGTTCGGCGGCGCTGCAGGCTTCATCAAGAAAGCCTTCGGCCTGCCCTGGTTTGTGGGCTTCGGCACGCAGCAGCGCCAGGTGTGCAAAGGGCGGCAGGCCGGCGGCGCGGCGTTCGCTCAAGGCCTGTTCGGCGAAGGCAAAGTAGCCTTGTTCCGTCAGTTGAATCAGCAGCGGGTGGTCGGCCAGGTGCGTCTGGATAATCACCCGGCCTGGCTCTTCGGCCCGCCCGGCGCGCCCCGCCACCTGCACGATCAACTGCGCCATGCGTTCGCTGGCGCGAAAATCTCCGGAGAACAGCCCGCCATCGGCATCCAGGATCGACACCAGGGTCACCCGTGGGAAGTGATGCCCTTTGGCAAGCATCTGCGTGCCCACCAGGATGCACGGTTGGCCCTTGTGGATGGTGGCAAACAGTTGGTTCATGGCGTCTTTGCGCGACGTGCTGTCGCGGTCGACCCGCAGCACCGGGTAATCCGGGAACAGAATGCCCAGGCGTTCTTCGGCGCGCTCGGTGCCGGCGCCCACGGGCCGCAGGTCCACCTTGCCGCACTGCGGGCAATGGCGCGGTACCCGCTCCACATGGCCGCAGTGATGGCAGCGCAACTCGCCGTGGCGCTGGTGCACGGTCATGCGCGCATCGCAGCGCTCGCACCCGGACATCCAGCCGCAGTCATGGCACAGCAGCGTCGGGGCAAAGCCGCGGCGGTTGAGAAACACCAATACTTGCTGGCCGGCGGCGAGGGTCTGGCCGATGGCCTGTTGCATCGGGCCGGAAATACCGCTGTCCAGCGGGCGGCTTTTCACGTCCAGGCGCAGGAAGCGCGGTTGTTTGGCGCCACCGGCGCGCTCGTTCAAGCGCAGCAGCCCGTAACGGCCGGTGTAGGCGTTATGCAGGCTTTCCAGGGAAGGCGTGGCCGAGCCCAGCACAATCGGGATGTCTTCCTGGCGGGCGCGCACCAGCGCCAGGTCGCGGGCGTGGTAGCGCAAACCTTCCTGCTGTTTATAGGAGCCATCGTGCTCCTCGTCGACGATGATCAGCCCGGGATTTTTCATCGGCGTGAACAGCGCCGAACGGGTGCCGATAATAATGTCGGCCTCGCCGTCCCGCGCCGCCAGCCACGACTCCAGGCGTTCACGGTCATTGACCGCCGAGTGCACCAGGGCGATACGGGCATTGAAGCGTTGCTCGAAACGCGCCACGGTCTGCGGGCCCAGGTTGATCTCGGGGATCAGCACCAGTGCCTGCTTGCCGGCCTGCAGGGTTTCGCGGATCAGTTGCAAATACACTTCGGTCTTGCCGCTGCCGGTGACGCCGGCCAGCAGGAAGGCGTGGAAACTGTCGAAACCGGCGCGAATCGCCTCATACGCGGCGCGTTGCTCGGGGTTGAGCGGCAACTCCGGTTGGGCCAGCCAATGTTCGTGGCGCGGGTCCGGGGCGTGCTTGCGGATTTCCACCTGCACCAGGCCCTTGGCCAGCAGCAGGTCGAGGCTGTCTTTGCTCAGCATCAGCTTGCTTAATAGCTGATGGGCTACGCCGTGGGGATGCTGTGCCAAGGTGGCCAGGGCCTCACGCTGGCGCGGGGCGCGGGCGATGCGCGGGTCGTCGAGGCGTGCGCCGGGCACCATCGACCAGAAACGCTCCTGGCGCGCTTCGGCCAGTTCGCCCTGGCGTAGCAGCACGGGCAGTGCCCAGCTCAAGGTATCGCCCAGGCTGTGCTGGTAATACTGCGCTGTCCACAGGCACAGCTTGAACAGCGCGGGCGGCAGCGGCGGCGTGGCATCGAGCAGGGCAATTGCCGGCTTGAGCTTTTCGGCAGGCACTTCGCTGTGGTCGGTGACTTCCACCAGAATGCCGATCATTTCCCGGCGCCCGAACGGCACGCGCACGCGCATGCCCGGCTGCAACTGCGCACGCGACACGCCGGGCGGGGCCCGGTAATCGAACAGACGGCGCAGGGGCGAGGGCAGGGCTAGGCGCAAAATGGCGTCGGGCACGCGAGGAGTCTCATCTATATAGGCAAGCGGTGGCGCAGGGGCGCGAGCCTAGCAGACCGGGGGTGTCCCGTCTTCAGTGCTGGAACCGGAGCGTGTGGGAGCTGGCTTGCCCCAATCGCCTACCGTAGGAGCGAGCTTGCTCGCGAAAAACGTCAACGATAACGCGTGCTTCCTTAATCAACGCGGCGCCTGTGAGTTTTTCGCGAGCAAGCTCGCTCCTACAATACGCCCTTGACTGACTGGCATTGGGGCAAGCCCGGCTCCCACGTTGATGGCGCAGTGCCATGAATTTCTGATGAAAGGTGTTTTTTGGCCATTGCCGTCGCTTGCGCGATTAGAAAGGTCTGGTAGAATCCGCGGCCTAATTACGTGCGGTATTCGACAATAGTGTCGAGTGGCGGCACGCTAGCCTGAGGAAGTGCCATGAAAGCCGATATCCATCCAGCGTACGAAACCATCGTAGTTACCTGCAGCTGCGGCAACAAGTTCGAAACTCGTTCGAACCTGTGCAAGCCACTGGGTACTGACGTATGCAACGAGTGCCACCCGTTCTACACCGGTAAGCAGAAAACTCTGGACACCGGCGGCCGCGTACAGCGCTTCGCAGATCGCTTTGGTGCTTTCGGCAAGAAGCCTGCTACTCCAGCAGAGTAAGGTTCAAGAGCCTTATGGGCTTTTACCTGCTGTTGAAAAAGGCGTCCCTTGTGGGCGCCTTTTTTGTGCCTGGAATTTGGCTGGCGACCGCGCAGGCCGAGGCATTCTGCCCCGCCCCGGCGGCCATCGCCCGCGTCGAGGTGCAGCGTGTGGTGGATGGCGACACGGTGCGCCTCAAGGACGGTCGCAGCGTGCGCATGATCGGCCTCAACGCGCCGGAAACCGGCAAGAAGGGCCGTCCAGACGAGCCATTTGCCGTCGCCGCACGCCAGCGCCTGCAGGCGCTGGTCAAGGCCAGTGATGGGCGCGTCGGCCTGGTGCCGGGGCGCGAAGGTAAAGACCATTATGGGCGCACCCTGGCTCACCTCTACGGCGCCAATGGCGAGAACCTGGAGGCGCAACTGCTGGCCGAGGGCCTGGGGTACCAAGTGGGCGTGGCGCCGAACGTGGACCTGGTTGCCTGCCAGCAGGCAGCCGAAAACAGCGCCCGCCAGGCACGGCTCGGCCTGTGGCGCCAATCGCCGGTGCAAAGCGTGGCCAATCTCAAGCGCTCCGGGTTTGCCCTGGTGGCTGGTCGGGTCAGCAAGGTTGAGCGCAATCGCGGCGGAATCTGGATTGAACTGCAGGGTTCACTGGTATTACGCATTGCGCCCGAGTTGATCAGCCAATTTGATACGGCCATGCTCAATGGTCTGCAAGGCCGCACCCTTGACGCGCGTGGCTGGGTGCAGGATCGCGCCCGCCGTGGCAGCCTGAAAAAAGGCCAAGCACGCTGGCTGCTGCCAATAACCGCCCCCGGTATGCTGAAATCGCCGCTTTGAATAAAAAATTGTAGACATTTTTTATTTCGATTGTGAACAGTTGAGCCCTTGTATCCCGTGGCTCTTGGCCAAAAGTCGTAGCCCAGGGCCCTTGACACCTGTGACTGCCCAGTCTTGTAGGGACTTTACGACACGCGTATCCTCGGCGGTCCGTCGACCAACAGTAAAAGCGGAATGCCGATATGTCTGATTTGAAAACTGCCGCTCTCGAATACCATGCCCATCCTCGTCCAGGAAAGCTGAGTGTAGAGCTCACCAAAGCCACTGCCACTGCCCGTGACCTTTCGCTGGCCTACAGCCCTGGTGTTGCCGAACCCGTACGTGAAATCGCCCGTGACCCAGAGCTGGCGTACAAGTACACCGGCAAAGGCAACCTGGTTGCAGTGATTTCCGATGGCACCGCGATTCTGGGCCTGGGTAACCTCGGCCCATTGGCTTCCAAGCCAGTCATGGAAGGTAAGGGCGTACTGTTCAAGCGCTTTGCCGGCATCGACGTGTTCGACATCGAAGTCGACTCCGAAAGCCCGCAGGCGTTCATCGACACCGTCAAGCGCATTTCCATCACATTCGGTGGCATCAACCTGGAAGACATCAAGGCACCTGAGTGCTTCGAGATCGAAAAGGCCCTGATCGAGCAGTGCGACATTCCGGTATTCCACGATGACCAGCACGGCACCGCGATCGTTACCGCAGCCGGCATGATCAACGCCCTGGAAATTGCTGGCAAAACCCTGGGCGAGGCGAAAATCGTCTGCCTGGGCGCCGGTGCCGCGGCCATTTCCTGCATGAAGCTGATCATCAGCATGGGCGCCAAGCTGGAAAACATCTACATGGTCGACAGCAAGGGCGTGATCCAGTCCGAGCGTACCGACCTGAACCAGTACAAGGCGATGTTTGCCCACCCGTCCTCCAAGCGCACCCTGGCTGACGCCCTCGACGGTGCCGACGTGTTCGTTGGCCTGTCCGGCCCGAACCTGCTGAGCGCTGAAGGCCTCAAATCCATGGCGCCGAACCCTATCGTGTTCGCCTGCTCCAACCCGGATCCGGAAATCTCCCCGGAACTGGCCCACGCCACCCGCAGCGACGTGATTATGGCCACCGGCCGTTCGGACTACCCGAACCAGGTCAACAACGTATTGGGCTTCCCGTTCATCTTCCGTGGTGCCCTGGACGTTCGCGCCAAGCGCATCAACGAAGAAATGAAAGTGGCTGCTGCCAACGCCCTGCGTGAACTGGCCAAGCTGCCGGTACCTCAGGACGTGTGCGACGCCTACGGTGGCGCCAAGCTGGAATTCGGCCGTGAGTACATCATTCCAAAGCCAATGGACAAGCGCCTGATCACCCTGATCTCCGATGCCGTGGCCAAGGCCGCTATCGAGACCGGTGTGGCCACCCTGCCGTATCCGAAGAACTACCCGCTGCAAAGCGTGGATGATGTGTTCAACGGCTAAGCCGTAGACCCATAAAAAAACCCGGCTCAGAAAGCCGGGTTTTTTTATGGGGAAGTTTCAAGCTGCAAGCTGCAAGCTAAGAGCGAGACCGCATCGCTTCTTGCCGCTTGCAACTGATAGCTTGCCGCTCTCTAAAAGAGATCTATCGGCGCGCCTTCATCCGCTGGCAGCGGGCTGCCCGGCACTGCGCCATTACCCAGCTCATTGACCGACGGCGGCGTGTCTTCGCTCTTGAACAGCTCGAAGTACGCATTCGGCGTGCTCGGCGAAGCCGCACGGCCACTGATGGGGTCGATGCGCAGGCTGAGGATGCCTTCTGGTTCCGGCTGGGTGTGCAGCGGCTTGTCCTTGAGCGCTGCGCCCATGTAGCTCATCCAGATCGGCAGGGCGACCGTGCCACCGAACTCGCGGCGGCCCAGGCTTTCAGGCTGGTCATAGCCTGTCCACACGGTGGTCACGTAGTCGCCGTTGTAGCCGGAGAACCAGGCGTCCTTGGATTCGTTGGTGGTACCGGTCTTGCCGGCGATATCCGCACGGCCCAGGGCCAGTGCGCGGCGGCCGGTGCCCTTCTTGATCACGTCTTGCAGGATGCTGTTGAGGATATAGGTGGTGCGGCCATCCACGATGCGCTCGGCAACCGCTGGCGCTTGCGGTTCGGCGGGTGCGCCAGCGTTTGCGGCCGCTGGCGTGCCTGGCGTCGGCTCGATGGTGATACCGCCGTTGCTCGGTGCTGCGAGCCCGTCGGTGGCGGCCACGCCATTGACCACATCGCCGGGTACCCGTGGCGGGTTGGCGGTGAACAGGGTGTCGCCATTGCGGCTTTCGATCTTGTCGATCAGGTACGGCGCGATCTTGTAGCCGCCATTGGCAAAGGTGCTCCAGCCGGTGGCGATTTCCATTGGCGTGAGGGTTGCGGTACCCAGGGCCAGGGACAGGTTGGGTGGCAGGTCTGACTTGGCAAAGCCAAAGCGCGTCATGTAGTCGATGGTCTTGCCTACGCCCATCGCCTGCAACAGGCGAATCGACACCAGATTGCGCGACTTGTACAGCGCTTCGCGGATGCGGATCGGGCCAAGGAAAGTGTTGGTGTCGTTCTTCGGGCGCCAGACCTTGTCCAGGTATTCATCGACAAACACGATGGGCGCGTCGTTGACCAGGCTGGCGGCGGTGTAGCCGTTGTCCAGCGCGGCGCTGTAGACGAACGGCTTGAAGCTGGAGCCCGGCTGGCGCTTGGCCTGGGTAGCGCGGTTGTAGTTGCTCTGCTCGAAGGCAAAACCGCCGACCAGCGCGCGGATCGCACCGTTCTGCGGGTCCAGGGACACCAGGGCGCCCTGAGCGAGCGGCACCTGGCTGAATTTGAGGCTGTCATCCTTCTGGCGTTGCACGCGGATCAAATCACCCACCTGGGCCACGTCGGAGGGCTGCTTGGGCATCGGGCCCATGCTGTTGGTGTTCAGGAACGGGCGCGCCCACTTCATGCTATCCCAGGCTACATGGGCTTCCCCAGAGCGGGTCAGCACTTGGATACCGTCTTTCGATACCTGGGTAACGATGGCCGGGTCCAGGCCGCTGATCGAACGCTGTTTGCCCAATTCGGTGGTCCAGGCACTCAGGGTCTTGCCCGGCAGACGCGACTCGGGGCCGCGGTAGCCGTGACGCTGGTCATAAGTGATCAGGCCTTGATGTACCGAGTGGTTGGCGATTTCCTGCAAGCTGCTCGGCACCGTCGTGGTGACGCGGAAGCCTTCGGTGTAGGCCTCGCTGCCATAACGGCCCACCATCTCGGCGCGGGCCATTTCAGCGATATAGGGTGCATTCACTTCCGGCGTCGGCACGTGATAGCTGGCGTTCAACGGCTCGGCCACGGCGCTTTCATAAGCGGCCTGGTCGATCTTGCCCAGCTTGTACATACGGCCCAGGATCCAGTCGCGGCGTTCTTTACTGCGCGCCGGGTTGGCCAGCGGGTTGAAGCGCGACGGTGCCTTGGGCAGGCCGGCAATCATGGCCATCTGCGCCAGGCTGGCGTCACGAATCGACTTGCCGTAGTAGACCTGGGACGCGGCCTCAATGCCGTAGGCGCGGTTGCCCAGGTAGATCTTGTTGACGTACAGCTCGAGGATTTCATCCTTGGTCAGCTGGCGTTCGATCTGCAGCGCCAGCAGGATTTCAGTGGCCTTGCGGGAAAAGCTGCGCTCGCTGGTAAGGAAGAAGTTCTTCGCCACCTGCATGGTGATGGTGCTGCCGCCCGATTGAATGTGTCCGCTTTTTACCAATTGCGTGGCTGCACGCACCAGGCTGCTGGGGTCTACGCCGTAGTGGTTGGCGAAATTATCGTCTTCAGCGGACAGCAACGCGCTGATGAAATTGGGCGGAATGTCGGCAAAACGGATCGGTGTGCGGCGCATTTCGCCGAACTCCGCGATCAGTTTTTCATCGCTGCTGTAGACCCGCAAAGGAATCTGCAACTGGATACTTCTGAGGGCCTCTACGGAGGGCAAACCCGGACTAAGGTAGAGGTAGGCCCCGCTGAATACGAGCAGCAGCCCGCAGACGATGGCGACAATGGAGTACCCGAAAAACTTCAGCAGACGAATCAAGGCTTTTGGATTTCCAGAGAAAAGAAAGAGTTACGCGTCGGGGCATGCATGGCAAACGATGGATCGACCCGGGCAGCAGATAAAAAGCGGGAAAAAACGCTGGGCATTAAAGCATTTTTCGGCTTGGGGCGTCATTCGCGAGCCTTGAACAAGCCGACCGAATGCAAGGTGCCTGGCAGCAATCAGGCGAGATGACAGCCGGTATGACAGGGAAAGTTTTGGGGAGTTTTATGGGAAAGGGATTTTTCAGGCGAAAAGTCGACACGGTGTTGGGGGTCGATATCAATGACAGCGGTATCAAGCTGATCGAACTGGGTCGTTCATCCGGCGGCTTCAGCGTCCAGGGCTACGTCACGCAAGTGCTGCCACCCCACGCGGTGGTCGACGGCACGCTGCTGGACCTGGAGTGTGTGGGCCTAGTGCTGCAACAGGCACTGTCGCGCCTGGGTTCCTCGGCACGATACGCTGCCGTGGCGGTTGCAGGCCCATCGGTGATTACCCGGTTGATCGAGATGGACGCCGGCCTCAGCGACGAGGAAATGGCCTGGAAGATCCAGATGGAAGCCGACCAGTTCATCCCTTATCCATTGGATGAAGTGGCCATCGACTTTCAGGTTCAAGGGCCATCGGCTCAAGGCCCGCAGTGGGTAGAGGTGATGCTGGCGGCGTGCCTGCGTGAGCAGGTCGAAGCGCGCGAGGCGGTTTTGGCCATGGCGGGGCTGGTGCCGCGAGTGGTCGATGTAGAAGGGTTTGCATTGCAGCGCGCTTGCCTTCAGGATTTTGCCAGCTTCACGCCGGGTCATAGAGTCGATGGTGCACAATGGGCCTTGGATGCCCAAGGGATGGGTGTGGCTTGCGGGCTGGCCCTGAGGAGTTTCGCTGGATGACACGAATCAATCTTTTGCCTTGGCGCCAGGCGCTGGCGCAGCGCAGGCGCAAATACCTGTTGGTGCTATTGCTGGCGTTTGCCTGCGTGGCGCTCGCGGCATTGTGGTTGGCTGATCAAGTGATCGACCAGGCGATAGACCGGCAGGTAAGCCGCAACAGCCGCCTGGAAGAGCACATCGCCACCCAGGACTCGCGCATCAAGACCATCGACGATCTTCAGGAGCGAAGCCAGCAACTGGCTGAACGCATGAAGGTGGTCCAGGACCTGCACGATGCCCGCTCTTCAGGGGCCCGATTGTTTGAGCAATTGGCTCGTGCGGTGCCTGAAGGTGTCCATCTGCATGAGGTGGTCGCAAACGGCGACACCATCAGCATTCGCGGCACGGCTGAAAGCAACCAGGATATCGCCCGTTTGATGCAGCAGCTCAAGCAATCCCACCAAGGCTCCAGCTCGACCCGTCTGCAGCGCGTGCAGGCCGAAGGTGCGCGCGGCGAAAGTGAATTTCAGCTGATGGTGCGCCAGGGGGAATCCAGCGAGGCGCAACCATGAGCCTGCCCAGGCTCGATTTTTCCACGCTCTCTGACAACGCTGCTAAATGGTCCCTGCCGGGCAAGGGCCTGCTCGGCTGTGCGCTGGCCGGCCTGGTGCTGGTGATAGGCGAGGTTTCGCATGGGGGGCCGCAGCGGGAGCGATTGCACAGGCTTGAGGCGCGGGAGCAGGCGCTGCAGCAGCAACTCACAGAGAAGACCGGGTTGGCCGCCAGCCTTGAGCTGCGCAGCCAGCAGGTGCGGAGCATGGAAGACAATGTTGCCAGCCTTCTCGGGCAATTGCCCGGCGAGTCCGAGGTGCCTGCCGTGCTGGAAGACCTCGCCCGGCTGGCGGCTGCCCATGGGGTGTGGGTCGAAGGCATCAGTGTGCTGGATGAAATACCTCGGCAGCTTTATATCGAACAACCCATGCAGATAAGCGCCTCCGGGGCTTACCACGACCTGGCGACGTTTGTCAGTGCCTTGGGTGGGTTGCCTCGGGTAGTCACCGTGCAGGACGTTACGCTTGGGCATCAGGGCGCCTTGCTGCGTCTGAACATGCTCGCCAAGACCTATCGCAGCGCCCTGCAAAACGGCAAGGCCCGTCAGGTACTCGACCCAGGGCCGCCATTTGTCTACGAGCCCTCGTCCCTGCGCGACCCGTTCAAGCCGCCTGCCTTGCAGGCAGCCCATGTGCCTGGCCGGCCCGCTCTTGCACCGGATTTCACCCGAGCACGGGGTCTATTGGAGGGTATGCGCCTGGAACAGTTCGAAATGGTCGGCACGCTGTCCAGGGGTATGCAGGCTTTCGCCTTGCTGCGCGCTGGGGCCAAGGTGTATCGACTGGCGGTGGGTGATTACCTGGGGCCGGATCATGGCCAGGTCACGGCCATCCAGGACGCGGCTGTCGAGCTGGTCGAGCTGTTTCCCGATGGACAGGGCGCTTGGTTGCAACGCCCGCGAACCCTTGTGCTGAACGTCAACTCATAACGGAATCAAACAATGAAAAGGACCTTCTCGTCCTTCGGTGTGGCGCTATGGATAGCGTTCACGGCACCGATGGCTGCTGCTGTGCCCAATCGCCTGGACCTGATCCAACCGCCGCCGCCCGACAGTGCCTCGTCGGTCAGCTATACAGGCGCCAAACTGACCCTCAACTTCCAGGATATCGACCTGCGCGCGGTATTGCAGCAAATCGCCGATGTCGCCGGGCTCAATCTGGTGACCAGCGATGAGGTGCAGGGCTCGATCACCTTGCGGCTCAAGGATGTGCCCTGGGACCAGGCGCTGGACCTGGTGCTGCAAACCAAGGGGCTGGACAAGCGGGTCAAGGCGGGCGTGCTGCTGGTGGCGCCCGCCGATGAATTGGCCGCTCGGGAGCTGTTGATGCTGGAGTCGCGCAAGCAGATGGCTGAACTGGCGCCCTTGCGGCGGGAGCTGCTGCAGGTCAATTACGCCAAGGCCGCCGACCTGGCCAAGCTGTTTCAGTCGATGACCGGCTTTGAGGGCGCCACCGATGAGCGCGGTTCGGTGGCGGTGGATGACCGCACCAACAACATCATTGCCTACCAGACTGGCGAACGGCTCGAAGAACTGCGGCGCATCGTGGCGCAACTGGATATCCCGGTACGCCAGGTCATGATCGAGGCGCGGATTGTGGAGGCCAATGTCGACTACGACAAAAGCCTGGGTGTGCGCTGGGGCGGGCGGCTCGCCCGTGGCGGCGGCGGTGTTGGCGGTATTGCCAAGCCGCAGGCAGACGGCGCCGGGCCGCCGCAAAACCCGCCCAGTTCACCCTTTGTCGACTTGGGGTCGCTGGCCGGAACCTCGGGCCTGGGGATCGCCTACATCACCGACAACCTGTTGCTGGACCTTGAGCTGACCGCCATGGAAAAAACCGGCAACGGTGAAATCGTCTCGCAACCCAAGGTCGTCACCTCAGACAAAGAGACTGCACGCATCCTCAAGGGCACCGAGATTCCTTACCAGGAATCCACCTCCCAGGGTGCCACCTCGGTGTCGTTCAAAGAGGCTTCGCTGTCGCTGGAGGTGACGCCGCAAATCACCCCCGACGACCATGTGATCATGGCGGTCAAGGTCACCAAGGATGAGCCCGACTACCTCAACCGCCTCAATGACGTGCCGCCGATCAAGAAAAACGAGGTCAACGCCAAGGTTCTGGTCAGGGATGGCGAGACCATCGTCATTGGCGGGGTTTTCTCCAACACCCAAAGCAAAGTGGTAGATAAAGTGCCATTTTTGGGCGATGTGCCGTATCTTGGCCGCCTTTTCCGACGCGATGTGCTGGCGGAGAAAAAATCCGAGCTGCTGGTATTCCTGACTCCGCGTATCATGAATAACCAGGCGATTGCTGTGAGTCGTTGATTCTGTGCGAAATTTGATTCTTGTAGGGCCGATGGGGGCTGGAAAAAGCACCATCGGCCGTTTGCTGGCCAAAGAGCTGCGCCTGCCGTTCAAAGATTCCGACAAGGAAATTGAATTGCGCACGGGTGCCAATATCCCATGGATCTTCGATAAAGAAGGCGAGTTGGGCTTTCGTGACCGCGAGCAGGCGATGATTGCCGAGCTGTGCGGCTGCGATGGCGTGGTATTGGCGACTGGCGGTGGCGCCGTCATGCGCGATGAAAACCGTCGGGCGCTGCATGCTGGTGGTCGGGTGGTGTATTTGCACGCATCGGTCGAACAGCAGGTGGGCCGTACCGCCCGTGATCGCAATCGCCCGTTGCTGCGCACCGCCGACCCGGCCAAAACCCTGCGGGACCTGCTGGCGCTGCGCGATCCGCTGTATCGGGAAATCGCCGATCTGGTGGTAGAAACCGATGAGCGGCCACCTCGGATGGTCGTACTCGACATCCTTGAGCGCCTGCAACGGTTGCCGCCCCGTTAAAGCCTGGCCCGAAATGCGCTATTCTCGGCGGCGCGCCATCACCTTGTAAGGTATGGCGTAGAGCCACCAGGCGGTGTCGAGATATCGACAGTGCCGGTCGTCACTCCATCTTCAACGCGGGGACACATGCAGACACTTAAGGTCGATCTAGGCGAGCGCAGCTACCCGATCCACATTGGCGCAGGTCTGTTGGACCAGCCCGAACTGCTTGCGCCGCATATCGCCGGCCGGCAGGTGGCGATCATCTCCAACGAAACGGTCGCGCCGCTGTATCTTGAGCGTTTGAGCCGCAGCCTGGCGGCGTACTCGGTGATCTCTGTGGTGTTGCCTGACGGCGAAGCCCACAAAAACTGGGAAACCCTGCAACTGATCTTTGATGGCCTGCTGACCGCGCGCCATGACCGTCGAACCACCGTGGTCGCCTTGGGCGGCGGTGTGATTGGCGACATGGCCGGTTTTGCCGCGGCCTGCTACCAGCGCGGCGTGGACTTTATCCAGGTGCCGACCACCTTGCTGTCCCAGGTCGACTCGTCGGTGGGCGGCAAGACCGGTATCAACCACCCGCTGGGCAAGAACATGGTCGGCGCGTTCTACCAGCCTCAGGCTGTGCTGATCGACACCGCTACCCTCAACACCTTGCCGCCGCGCGAGTTGTCGGCGGGCCTGGCGGAAGTCATCAAGTACGGGCTGATCTGCGATGAGCCGTTCCTGACCTGGCTGGAAGAGCACATGGACGCCTTGCGCGGCCTCGATCAGGTAGCCCTGACCGAAGCGATTTCCCGCTCCTGCGCGGCCAAGGCGCTGGTGGTCAACGCCGACGAGCGTGAGTCCGGCGTGCGGGCCACGCTGAACCTGGGCCACACCTTCGGCCATGCGATCGAAACGCACATGGGCTATGGTGTGTGGTTGCATGGGGAAGCCGTAGCGGCTGGCACGGTGATGGCATTGGACATGTCGCAGCGCCTGGGCTGGATCAGCGCCCAAGAGCGTGATCGCGGTATCCGCCTGTTCCAGCGCGCCGGTTTGCCGGTTGTTCCGCCTGCGGAGATGACCGAGGCGGATTTCCTTGAACATATGGCGATAGACAAGAAAGTGATCGACGGTCGACTTCGACTGGTACTGCTGCGCCACATGGGCGAAGCCGTGGTGACCGACGATTATCCAAAAGAGATTCTACAGGCCACGCTGGGAGCGGATTACCGCGCCCTGGCCCAGCTCAAAGGTTAATAAGACCCGATGACTAGTTTGCATGCCGACGAGGCGTTCCTCGGCCATTACCACTTGAGCCACGACCCCTTTGCTCCACGGGTGCCGGGTTTCAAATTCTTCCCCGCCCAGCGCAAGCCGGTACTTGGGCAGTTGCATCACCTCGCGCGCTACAGCCAGTTGCTGCTGGTGGTCACCGGCCCTCTGGGCAGCGGCAAGACTTTGCTGCGCCAGGCGCTGGTGGCCAGCACCAACAAACAATCGGTGCAGAGCGTGGTGGTATCGGCCCGCGGTGCCGGGGATGCGGCCGGCGTACTGCGTCAGGTAGCGCAGGCGTTGGACGTCTCCAATGCCGAGCCGAACGCGATTCTCAAGCAGGTGGTGCAACTGGGCCTGACCGGCCAGGAAGTCTACCTGCTGGTAGACGACGCCGAGCAGCTCGACGAATCCGCCCTGGAAGCCCTGCTGGCGCTGGCGGCGGGTACGCCGGAAGGTCGCCCGCATGTGTTCCTGTTCGGTGAGTCGTCGCTGATCGCCGACCTGGAGCAGATCAGCGGTGAGCAGGAGCTGTTCCACGTCATCGAGTTGCAGCCGTACGAAGAGGAAGAAACCCGCGAATACCTGGCACAACGCCTTGAAGGCGCCGGGGCGGGTATCGAACTTTTCACCGCTGCGCAGATCTCTGATATTCACGAAAGCTCCGATGGCTGGCCTGGAAACATCAACCAGGTTGCCCGCGATGCCATGATCGAAGCCATGATTGCCAGCCGCTCTGCGGTCAAGCGTCCAAAGATGGGGTTCACTATGCCTAAGAAGCACGTATTGGCTATTTCCGCCGTTGTCGTGGTCGCTGTTGCCGCCGCCTGGTTGATCCCGGGCCGCAACAAAGCACCGACAACCACCGGCGCGCCAACCGAACAGGCGCAGTTGCCACTGGGCAAGCCCACGCCGAACGTCGAATTTGCCAACTCCGGCCAACCGACCAACCTGCCGATGGTCGGGCAACCTGTGATGCGCGGCCCTCTGGCCGAAGAGGCCGGTGGTATCTCCGAAGGCGACGACGGTGTGCCGGTGGAAGGCTCCAGCGCTACGCCGCCAACCGTGACCACCACCGCGCCACCTGCAGGCGTGCCGGCCGGTGTGCCTGCGACGCCGGTTGCACCGGTTGCCAAGCCGACGCCGGCGCCGACCGTTGCCACCGCCAAGCCTGCTCCGGTGGCCAAGCCTGTCGCGCCTGCGCCAGCCGCCAAACCAGCACCAGCCGCCAAACCAGCACCAGCCGCCAAGCCTGCGGAAAAACCAGCCGCCACCGTTGCCAAGGCCGGCGCTGCTGGCAGCAGCTGGTACAGCAGCCAGCCTACCGGCAACTTTGTGGTACAGATCCTCGGCACCAGCTCCGAAGCCAACGCCCAGGCGTTCGTCAAAGAGCAGGGTGGCCAGTACCGTTATTTCAAGAAAGTGCTCAACGGCAAGCCTCTCTACGTGATCACCTACGGCAGCTTCCCAAGCCGCGCCGCAGCCGATTCTGCCATCAAAGCCTTGCCAGCGAAGGTTCAGGCTGGTAAACCTTGGCCTCGCACTGTTGCCAGCGTTCAACAAGAACTGGCAGCAACTCGCTGAAGATCCGGCGGCCTTACCCAGGCCGCCCTCCCGGCACCTCAAAAAAATCCGCAAGTGCGTGCAGTCTCCCCAGACCGCGCGCTTTGTGGTGTCTGCGTCACAGTGGCTTTTGAGTCGTAGCGGTCAGAATTAAAAAAGTTTTGACTAGCACAGCATATCGCTTTAAACCTTTCATAAATGCGACATAGATTTGCGACATTTCGTCGCTAAATTTGTGAGCGTCTGTGTCGGTGTGTACAATGACCTCCCTTTTGCCCCCGCTAAGCCGGCGTACGTTCGGCGTGGAAGGTAACCGGTTGAATTGAAAAGAAATTTGCCTCGGTAAAAGAGGCAGCCTGGTGAGAAAGTGTCTATGAAAGCAGGTCTGTACCAACCCGATGAATTCAAGGATAACTGCGGTTTCGGCCTGATAGCCCACATGCAGGGCGAACCCAGTCATACCCTTTTGCATACGGCCATCGAGGCCCTGACCTGCATGACCCACCGCGGTGGGATCAACGCCGACGGCAAGACCGGTGACGGCTGTGGCTTGCTGATTCAAAAGCCCGACCAATTCCTGCGCGCTGTGGCCCAAGAGCAATTTGCGGTCGAACTGCCCAAGCAGTACGCCGTGGGCATGGTGTTTTTCAACCAGGACCCGGTAAAGGCCGAAGCCGCTCGCGAGAACATGAACCGCGAGATCGCCGCCGCCGGCCTGCACATCGTCGGCTGGCGCAAAGTGCCCATCGACACCAGCGTGCTCGGCCGCCTGGCCCTGGAGCGCCTGCCGCAGATCGAACAAGTGTTCATCGCAGGCGATGGCCTGAGCGACCAGGACATGGCGATCAAGCTGTTCACATCCCGTCGTCGTTCGTCGGTGCTCAACGCCGCCGACACCGACCATTACATCTGCAGCTTTTCGCACAAGACCATCATTTATAAAGGCCTGATGATGCCGGCGGACCTCACCGCCTTCTATCCAGACCTGAGCGATGAGCGCCTGCAAACCGCGATCTGCGTGTTCCACCAGCGCTTCTCCACCAACACCCTGCCGAAATGGCCGCTGGCCCAGCCATTCCGCTTCCTCGCCCCCAACGGCGAGATCAACACCATCACCGGCAACCGCAACTGGGCCCAGGCCCGTCGCACCAAGTTCGCCAACGATTTGATGGACCTCGAAGAGCTCGGCCCGCTGGTCAACCGCGTGGGTTCCGACTCCTCCAGCATGGACAACATGCTCGAACTGATGGTCACCGGCGGCATCGACCTGTTCCGTGGCGTGCGTATGATCATTCCGCCAGCGTGGCAGAACGTCGAGACCATGGACCCGGACCTGCGTGCGTTCTACGAGTACAACTCGATGCACATGGAGCCGTGGGACGGCCCGGCCGGCGTGGTCATGACCGACGGCCGCTATGCGGTGTGCCTGCTCGACCGTAACGGCCTGCGCCCGGCGCGTTGGGTGACCACCACCAACGGTTTCATCACCCTCGCCTCGGAAATCGGCGTGTGGGACTACAAGCCAGAAGACGTGATCGCCAAAGGCCGTGTCGGCCCTGGCCAGATCCTGGCCGTGGACACCGAAACCGGGCAGATCCTCGACACCGACGCCATCGACAACCGTTTGAAGTCGCGTCACCCGTACAAGCAATGGCTGCGCAAGAACGCCCTGCGCATCCAGGCGACCATGGAAGACAACGACCACGGTTCGGCTTTCTATGACGTCGACCAGCTCAAGCAATACATGAAGATGTACCAGGTCACGTTCGAAGAGCGCGACCAAGTGCTGCGCCCGCTCGGTGAGCAAGGCTACGAGGCGGTCGGCTCCATGGGCGACGACACGCCAATGGCCGTGCTGTCCCAGCGCGTGCGCACGCCGTACGACTATTTCCGCCAGCAGTTCGCCCAGGTGACCAACCCACCGATCGACCCGCTGCGTGAAGCCATCGTGATGTCCCTGGAAGTGTGCCTCGGCGCCGAGCGCAATATTTTCCAGGAGTCGCCTGAGCATGCCTCCCGCGTGATCCTCAGCTCGCCGGTCATTTCCCCGGCCAAATGGCGCTCGCTGATGACCCTGGAGCGTCCGGGCTTCGACCGCCAGATCATCGACCTGAACTACGACGAGAGCCTGGGCCTTGAAGCCGCGGTGCGTAACGTTGCTGACCAGGCTGAAGAAGCTGTGCGTGCCGGTCGTACCCAGATCGTGCTGACCGACCGCCATATCGCGCCGGGCAAGTTGCCGATCCATGCGTCCCTGGCGACCGGTGCGGTGCACCACCGCCTGACCGAAAAAGGCCTGCGCTGCGACTCCAACATCCTCGTGGAAACCGCCACCGCCCGCGACCCGCATCACTTTGCGGTGCTGATCGGTTTCGGCGCTTCGGCGGTGTACCCGTTCCTCGCGTACGAAGTGCTGGGTGACCTGATCCGTACCGGTGAGGTGCTGGGCGACCTCTACGAGGTGTTCAAGAACTACCGTAAGGGCATCACCAAGGGCCTGCTGAAGATCCTGTCGAAGATGGGTATCTCCACGGTTACCTCGTACCGTGGTGCTCAGTTGTTCGAAGCCATCGGCCTGTCGGAAGAAGTCTGCGAGTTGAGCTTCCGTGGCGTACCGAGCCGCATCAAGGGTGCGCGTTTCGTCGACATCGAAGCCGAGCAAAAAGCCCTGGCCTTGGAGGCCTGGAGCGCGCGCAAGCCAATCCAGCAAGGCGGCCTGCTCAAGTTTGTGCACGGTGGCGAATACCACGCGTACAACCCGGACGTGGTCAACACCCTGCAAGCCGCTGTGCAGCAGGGCGACTACGCCAAGTTCAAGGAATACACGAGCCTGGTGGATAACCGCCCGGTGTCGATGATCCGCGACCTGTTCAAGGTGAAGACCCTGGACACGCCGATGGACATCAGCCAGGTCGAGCCGCTGGAGTCGATCCTCAAGCGCTTTGACTCCGCCGGTATTTCCCTGGGCGCCTTGTCGCCGGAAGCTCACGAAGCCCTGGCCGAAGCCATGAACCGCCTGGGTGCGCGTTCCAACTCCGGCGAAGGCGGTGAAGACCCAGCGCGCTACGGCACGCTCAAAAGCTCGAAAATCAAGCAAGTGGCCACCGGCCGTTTCGGTGTGACCCCGGAGTACCTGGTCAACGCCGAAGTGCTGCAGATCAAGGTTGCCCAAGGCGCCAAGCCGGGTGAGGGTGGTCAACTGCCAGGCGGCAAGGTCAACGGCCTGATCGCCAAGCTGCGTTATGCGGTACCGGGCGTGACCCTGATTTCACCGCCGCCGCACCATGACATCTACTCGATTGAAGACTTGTCGCAGCTGATCTTCGATCTCAAACAAGTCAACCCGCAGGCCCTGGTCTCGGTGAAACTGGTGGCAGAAGCCGGCGTCGGCACCATTGCCGCCGGTGTGGCCAAGGCCTATGCCGACCTGATCACCATCTCCGGCTACGACGGCGGCACCGGCGCTTCGCCGCTGACCTCGATCAAGTACGCCGGTGCACCGTGGGAGCTCGGCCTGGCCGAAACCCACCAGACCCTGCGCGGCAACGACCTGCGCGGCAAGGTGCGGGTACAGACCGACGGCGGCTTGAAAACCGGCCTCGATGTGATCAAGGCCGCGATCCTCGGCGCCGAAAGTTTCGGCTTCGGTACTGCACCAATGATTGCCCTGGGCTGCAAATACCTGCGTATCTGCCACCTGAACAACTGCGCCACCGGCGTGGCGACTCAGAACGAAAAACTGCGCAAGGATCACTACATCGGCACCGTCGACATGGTGGTGAATTTCTTCACCTACGTCGCCGAAGAAACCCGTGAGTGGCTGGCCAGGCTGGGCGTACGCTCGCTGGAAGAGCTGATCGGTCGCACCGACCTGTTGGACATCCTCGAAGGCCAGACCGCCAAGCAACAATATCTGGACCTCACGCCGCTGTTGGGCAGCGATCACATCCCGGCAGACAAGCCACAATTCTGCCAGGTGGACCGCAACCCACCGTTCGACAAAGGCCTGCTGGCCGAGAAAATGGTCGAAATGGCCGGCTCCTCGATCAACGACGCCAGCGGTGGCGAATTCGCCCTGGATATCTGCAACTGCGACCGTTCCATCGGCGCACGCATCTCCGGCGAAATCGCGCGCAAGCACGGCAACCAGGGCATGGCGAAAGCGCCGATCACCTTCCGCTTCAAGGGCACTGCGGGCCAGAGCTTCGGCGTGTGGAACGCCGGTGGCCTGCACATGTACCTGGAAGGCGACGCCAACGACTACGTGGGCAAGGGCATGACCGGCGGCAAACTGGTCATCGTTCCGCCGGCTGGCAGCGTGTACAAGACCCAGGACAGTGCCATCATCGGCAACACCTGCCTGTACGGCGCCACCGGTGGCAAGCTGTTTGCCGCAGGTACTGCAGGTGAGCGTTTCGCCGTGCGTAACTCCGGTGCCCACACCGTGGTGGAAGGCACTGGCGATCACTGCTGCGAGTACATGACCGGAGGCTTTGTCGCGGTACTGGGCAAGACCGGTTACAACTTCGGTTCGGGCATGACCGGCGGTTTCGCCTACGTGCTCGACCAGGACAACACCTTCGTCGACAAGGTCAACCACGAGTTGGTCGAAATCCAGCGCATCAGCGGCGAAGCCATGGAATCCTACCGTAACCACTTGCAGCACGTGCTGGACGAGTACGTCGAGGAAACCGGCAGCGAATGGGGGCGTAACCTCGCTGAAAACCTCGATGATTACCTGCGTCGTTTTTGGCTGGTCAAGCCCAAGGCTGCCAACCTGAAATCGTTGCTTTCCAGCATCCGTGCCAACCCGCAGTGATATGCGCCTGAACAGTTTGATGAGGTTTTAACATGGCTGAACGTCTGAATAACGACTTCCAGTTCATCGATGTCGGGCGCAAAGATCCGAAGAAGAAACTGTTGCGTCAACGCAAGAAAGAGTTCGTGGAGATCTACGAACCCTTCAAACCCCAGCACTCGGCCGACCAGGCCCACCGCTGCCTGGGGTGCGGTAACCCGTATTGCGAATGGAAGTGCCCGGTGCACAACTTCATTCCCAACTGGCTCAAACTGGTGGCCGAGGGCAATATCCTCGCCGCCGCCGAGCTGTCGCACCAGACCAACACCCTGCCGGAAGTCTGCGGCCGGGTGTGTCCGCAAGACCGCTTGTGTGAAGGGGCCTGCACCCTCAACGACGGTTTTGGCGCGGTAACCATCGGTTCGGTGGAGAAGTACATCACCGACACCGCGTTCGCCATGGGCTGGCGCCCGGACATGTCCAAGGTCAAGCCGACCGGCAAGCGCGTCGCGATCATCGGCGCGGGCCCGGCGGGCCTGGGGTGTGCCGACGTGTTGGTGCGTGGCGGCGTGACTCCGGTGGTGTTCGACAAGAACCCGGAAATCGGTGGCCTGCTGACCTTCGGTATTCCTGAATTCAAGCTGGAAAAAACCGTACTGAGCCACCGTCGTGAAGTGTTCACCGGCATGGGTATCGAGTTCCGCCTTAATACCGAAATCGGCAAAGACATCACTATGGAGCAACTGCTCGCCGAATACGATGCGGTGTTCATGGGCATGGGCACCTACACCTACATGAAGGGCGGCTTTGCCGGTGAGGACTTGCCGGGCGTGTATGACGCGCTCGACTTCCTGATCGCCAACGTCAACCGTAACCTGGGCTTTGAAAAGTCGCCGGAAGATTTCGTCGACATGAAGGGCAAGAAGGTCGTGGTACTCGGCGGTGGCGACACCGCGATGGACTGCAACCGCACCTCGATCCGCCAGGGCGCCAAGTCGGTGACCTGCGCTTATCGTCGTGACGAAGCCAACATGCCCGGCTCGCGCAAAGAGGTGAAGAACGCCAAGGAAGAAGGCGTGAAATTCCTCTACAACCGCCAGCCGATCGCCATTGTCGGTGAAGACCGTGTGGAAGGCGTGAAGGTGGTCGAAACCCGCCTTGGCGAACCGGATGCCCGTGGCCGTCGCAGCCCCGAGCCGATCCCGGGCTCCGAAGAGATCATCCCGGCCGACGCCGTGGTCATCGCCTTCGGCTTCCGCCCAAGCCCGGCGCCGTGGTTCGAGCAGTTCGAAATCCAGACTGACAGCCAGGGCCGTGTCGTGGCCCCGGAACAAGGCCAGTACAAGCACCAGACCAGCAACCCGAAAATCTTCGCCGGTGGCGACATGGTGCGCGGGTCTGACCTGGTGGTAACCGCGATCTTCGAAGGCCGTAACGCCGCCGAAGGCATCCTGGACTACCTGCAAGTCTGATTTGAAACAGGGTCAACTGTGGGAGCTGGCTTGCCTGCGATGGCGGCGGTGAATTCACTATTGCCATCGCAGGCAAGCCAGCTCCCACATCAACCTCGTTTCACATTGAGATGTGTAATGCCAGCCGCCGCGACAAATTGACCCGATAGACAAAAGGCACGGTGCATTCCGTGCCTTTTACGTCGCGCTCTGAGAAAATGCCCGCACTTTTTTTGCGGATGCCGACATGACTGCCCTCAAGAACGACCGTTTCCTTCGTGCCCTGCTCAAGCAACCCGTAGACGTCACCCCGGTGTGGATGATGCGTCAAGCCGGTCGCTACCTGCCGGAATACCGCGCCAGTCGCGCCAATGCAGGCGATTTCATGAGCCTGTGCATGAATCCGGAGTTCGCCTGCGAAGTCACGATGCAGCCGCTGGACCGCTACCCACAACTGGATGCGGCCATCCTCTTCTCCGATATCCTCACCATCCCTGACGCCATGGGCCAAGGCCTGTACTTCGAAACCGGCGAAGGCCCGCGTTTCAAGAAAGTCGTCAGCACCCTGGCCGATATCGAAGCGCTGCCGATCCCTGATCCGCACAAAGACCTGGGCTACGTGATGGACGCTGTCAGCACCATCCGCCGCGAGCTTAACGGCCGTGTGCCGCTGATCGGCTTCTCCGGCAGCCCATGGACCCTGGCCACCTACATGGTCGAAGGCGGCTCGTCGAAAGACTTCCGCAAGACCAAGGCCATGCTCTACGACAACCCGCAAGCCATGCACCTGTTGCTGGACAAGCTGGCGCAGTCGGTCACGTCCTACCTCAACGGCCAGATCATGGCGGGCGCCCAAGCGGTACAGATTTTCGACACCTGGGGCGGCAACCTGTCGGCGGCGGCGTACCAGGAATTCTCCCTGGCCTACATGCGCAAGATCGTCAGCGGCCTGATCCGTGAACACGAAGGCCGCAAGGTGCCGGTGATCATGTTCACCAAAGGCGGCGGCCTATGGCTGGAAAGCATCGCTGACGCGGGCGCCGATGCATTGGGCCTGGACTGGACCTGCGATATCGGCGAAGCCCGTCGTCGTGTCGGCAACCAGGTGGCCCTGCAAGGCAACATGGACCCGACGGTGCTGTACGCCAAGCCAGAAGCGATCCGTACCGAAGTCGGTCGCATCCTCGCCAGCTACGGCAAGGGCAGTGGCCACGTGTTCAACCTTGGCCATGGCATCACCCCGGAAGTGAACCCGGAGCATGCCGGCGCGTTCCTGCGTGCGGTGCACGAACTGTCGGCGCAATACCACGAGTAAAACGCAAAACAAAATGTGGGAGCTGGCTTGTCGGGTCGCCGCATCGCTGCGATAGCGGCGGTGAATCCAACACTGCTATCGCAGGCAAGCCAGCTCCCACATACAGCAAGTCGCCTCAGGTTTTCACATGGCCCAGTGGCGGCAACTTCGCCAGCTTCAACGCCACCAGCAACGCGCCAATCAGCAGCGCGATGATAAACCCGCCAATCCCGTTCCACCCGGCAAAGTGCCAGAAGAACCCACCCGCCGTCCCGGCAATACTCGATCCCACGTAGTAGCTGAACAGGTACAGCGATGACGCCTGCCCCTTGGCTTTCAACGCCCGGCGGCCGATCCAGCTGCTGGCGACCGAGTGGGCGCCGAAGAAGCCGAAGGTGAACACCAGCATGCCCGGCACTACCAGCCACAACGGGGTGAATAAGGTCAGGGCCATGCCGGCGAGCATCAGCACGATAGTGCCCCACAGCACGCGGCGGCGGCCGAGGCGGTCGGCCAGGGAGCCGATCTTGGCCGAGCTGTAGATGCCCGACAGGTACACCACTGACAACAGGCCAACCACCGCCTGGCTCAGCTCATAGGGTGAGGCCAGCAGGCGATAGCCGATGTAGTTGAACATCGTCACGAAGGCGCCCATCAGCAGGAAGGCTTCGAGAAACAGCCACGGCAGGCCAGCGTCCTTGAAGTGCATGACGAAGCCGTCCACCAGGCTGCGCGGCTTGAGGCTGCTGGCGCGGAAGTTGCGCGATTCGGGGAGGATCTTCCAGAACACTGTGGCGGCGATCAACGCCAGGGCGCCGATGATCAGCATTGCGGTGTGCCAGCTGACGAAGTCGATCAACACGCCGATGATCAGGCGCCCGCTCATGCCGCCAATCGCGTTGCCGCCGATGTACAGGCCCATGGCCAGGCCGATGTGCTGTGGGTGGATCTCTTCGCTGAGGTAGGTCATGGCCACGGCGGCCAGGCCGCTCAAGGACAGGCCCACCAGTGCGCGCATCCACAGGATGCCCTCCCAGCTCGGCATCAGGCCGCTGGCGATGGTGGCCAGCGCCGCACAGAACAACGCGGCAACCATCACCGGCTTGCGCCCCAGCCTGTCGGAGATCGGCCCGGTGACCAGCAGGCCGCAGGCGAGCATCGCGGTGGCGACGGACAGAATCAGGCTGCTTTGCGCCGCATTGATGGAAAACTCGTGGGACAGCGCCGGCATCATCGGCTGCACGCAATACAACAAGGCAAACGTGGCGAAGCCGCCGGAGAACAGCGCCAGCACCGTGCGCATGAACATCGGCGTGCCTTTTTCGATGTACGCGTCATTAAGCTGCGCCACCACCTCATCGAGGGCTGAGGGCGGGGTGTGTTGGGCAAGTGGAGCAACAGCAGGATTCACGGGGGACCTCGGGGAGGAAAGTCTGCCAGGACTGACAATGCAAAAAAGAATATAGCTGGCTAATGATTCTTTCCAATATATTGTTCGACCTGTTTGATAGCTTTTGCGACCTAATGAGGCTTGCATGGAATTTCGCCATTTGCGCTACTTCATCGCCGTTGCCGAAGAACTGCACTTCGGCCGCGCCGCGCAGGTGCTGGGCATCTCGCAGCCGCCCCTGAGCCAGCAGATCCAGGCGCTGGAACACGAGCTGGGCGCACGCTTGTTCGAGCGTACCAATCGTCGGGTCGAGCTGAGCGAGGCCGGGCGTTTGTTCTTGCAAGAGGCCCGGCTGGTGCTGGCCCAGGTCGACAAGGCGGCAGATGTGGCGCGGCGTGCGCAGTTGGGCGAGCTGGGTGAGTTGAAGATCGGCTTCACCTCGTCTGCGCCGTTCAACGCCAGCATTCCCCAGGCGATCTTTGCCTTCCGCCAGGCATTCCCGGCGGTGCATTTGAACCTGCAAGAAATGAGCAGCACCCAAGTGGCCGAGTCGCTGGTGGATGAGTCGATTCAGGTGGGGCTGATGCGGCCGTTGCCCTTGCCCGACTCGTTGAGCGTGGTCGAGTTGATGCGCGAGCCATTAGTCGCGGTACTGAGCGCCGGCCACCCGTTGGCGCAAGGCAGCGAGCGCGGCTTGCATCTGGAGCAATTGGCCGAGGAGCCTTTTGTGTTCTTCCCGCGCAGTTACGGCAGCGGCCTGTACGCGCAGTTGCTCAACCTGGCCCGCGACGCCGGGTTCAGCCCGCACTTTGCCCAGGAGGCAGGGGAGGCGATGACCATCATCGGGCTGGTGGCGGCGGGGTTGGGGGTATCGGTGCTGCCGGCGTCCTACCAACGCATCCGCATCGATGGCGTGGTCTATCGCACCTTGCTCGACCCGCAGGCGGTGACGGCGGTGTGGTTAGTGCAGCGCAAGGGCGCGCAAACACCGATGGCGAAGGGGTTTGTGGAGTTGTTGACGCGTAGGGCGTCGGTGTAGGCCGGGTCACATATCAGGTAACGCAACCAGCTTAGTTATTTGCCAGAAATTTGCGCAAAATCGCTTTTTTCAGGCGAGTGGATATGGATGGCACTTCTCTATCAGCCCAAGGAGGGCAGCGTGTTGATTTGTGATTTTCGTGGCTATGAGGTTCCGGAAATTATCAAGATTCGACCCGTTATTGTGATACGCAAACACCGAACCAATAAGCTGCTCGTAACGGTGGTACCCCTGAGTACTACTGCTCCACAGCAGGTGTTGGAGCATCATTTGCAGCTTGATAGCCACCTTCACGGAGCGAACCCGATCTGCTGGGCTAAATGCGATATTGTCGCGACAGTCAGCTTGGGCCGATTAGACCGAATCAAAAGTAAAGATCGTCATGGCAAACGAACTTACAAAATCGCCGAACTTACCCATGACCAGTTTTCGGCGATAAAAGCGGCGGTGCGCAGTGCGCTTGGGTTGCGATAAAGCGAGGTACGAATGGGCGGCGTTTTGCCACTGATTGCAGGTAACCCGTTTTCAGGCATACTGCCCGAGTTCCCGAAAGGGGCTTGTGAGACTCTGAGGATCCTGGGTAACCAGCCATCGCAGAGCCAGGCAGGAAGCGGCGATGACAAGCCAACCTGTTTGTGAAGAGGGCGCCGAAAGGCGCCCTTTGTCGTTTCTGGCCTTACTGCATTCCGGCCGAGCGCAACCCCGCCAGAATATCCCGATCCAGCATGCTCACCCAACGGTTGTAGTTGCGATGGATCTTGCCGTCCTTGTAGCCCAGGTCGCGGCTGTCGCGGTAGGTGATGGCGTAGCTGTTGCGGGTGTAGCGGATGTCGATGGCGGCGTAGAACTGGCCGCGCACGGTGATCTCGGCCTGCACCAGTTGCGGGCTCAGGCGTTGTACCGTCCACTCGCGTTTTTGCAGGGCGGCGACGATCACCTGTTTCATTTTTTCTTCGCTGACCTGGTTTGTGGCCGGCAACTCGTGCTGGGTGTTGAGCACGGGTTTGCTGGTGCAGCCAGCCGTGGCCAGCAGGGCCAGGGTGATCAGGGTAGCGCGTAGCAGGGAAGACATTCCGTTTTCTCCAGTCGATTAAAAAGTCAGGCCCAGCGGCGGAAGATCAGCGAGGTGTTGACGCCGCCGAAGGCAAAGTTGTTGTTCATCACGTAGTCGTTGTGCATCTGGCGAAAGCCACCTTGCAGGTAGTCCAGCTCGCCGCATTGCGGGTCGACCGCGTCCAGGTTGAAGGTGTGCACGTATTGGTCGCGGTTCATCATCTCGATGCTGAACCACGATTCCAGCGCGCCGCAGGCACCCAGGGTGTGGCCGAGGAAACTCTTCTGCGAACTGATCGGCATACGGCTGCCAAACAGGCTGCTGGTGGCCAGGGTTTCGGCGATGTCGCCCTGGTCGGTGGCCGTGCCGTGGCCGTTCACGTAGCCAATGGCCGACGGTTCAAGACCTGCGTCTTCCAGGGCCAGCTCCATGGCGCGGCGCATGGTTTTCTGTTCCGGGCGGGTGGTGTGCTGGCCGTCGGCGTTGCTGCCAAAGCCAACCAGTTCAGCGTGAATATGCGCGCCCCGCGCCAACGCGTGCTCCAGTTCTTCCAGCACCAACATGCCGCCACCTTCACCGATCACCAGGCCATCGCGGCCGCTGTCGTAGGGGCGCGGGCTGGTTTGCGGCGCATCGTTTTTCAGGCTGGTGGCGTACAGCGCATCAAACACCATGGCTTCGGTGGGGCACAGTTCTTCTGCGCCGCCTGCGAGCATCAACGGCAGGCGCCCGAACTTGATCGCCTCATAGGCGTAGCCAATGCCCTGGCTGCCGCTGGTGCAGGCGCTGGAGGTGGGAATCAGCCGGCCGGTGAGGCCAAAGAAAATGCTGATATTCGCCGCCGTGGTGTGGGGCATCATGCGCACATAGGAGTTGGCATTGAGCCCCTCGGCCACCGAATTGAGCAGCATATTGCCGAACGCCTTGATCTCATCGGTGCTGCCGGTGGACGAGCCACAGGCCACGCCCATGCGCCCGTCCTTGATCGACTCGTCACCGAGCAAGCCGGCGTCTTGCAACGCCTGCTCCGCCGCCCAAACGGCCAGGCGCGAGACGCGGCCCATGCTGCGTAGTTGCTTGCGCGTCCAGTGCGCGGGCACGACGAAATCATCGATAGGGCCGGCCAGGCGTGTGTTCAATTCAGTGAAACGATCCCACTCGTCCATGCGCCGGATGCCGCTGCGGTTGGCGCGAAAGTTCGCGGCGATGGTGTCCCAGTCGCTGCCCAGGGAGGTCACGCCGGCCATGCCGGTGACGACAACGCGCTTCATCAGCACAGGCCCCCGTTCACGGCCAGCACCTGGCGCGTGATATAGCCGGCTTCGGCGGACATCAGGAAATTCACTGCGCCAGCGACTTCTTCCGGCGTGCCCATGCGCTGGGCCGGGATCATTTTCATCAGTTCTTCTACCGGCACGTTTTCATCCAGCATCGCGGTGTCGATCAGGCCCGGCGCCACGCAGTTGACGGTGATCTTGCGCTTGCCCAGCTCGATGGCCAGCGCCTTGGCTGCGCCGATCAAGCCGGCTTTGGACGCGCTGTAGTTGACCTGGCCGCGGTTGCCGATCAGCCCGGACACCGAGGTGATGCACACAATGCGCCCGGCGGCGCGGCGGCGAATCATCGGCATCATCACCGGGTGCAGCACGTTGTAGAAACCATCCAGGTTGGTGCGCATCACCACATCCCAATCGTCTTCCGAGAGGGCAGGAAAGGCGCCGTCGCGGGTCAGGCCGGCATTGAGCACCACGCCGTAATAAGCGCCATGCTGCTCCACATCGGCCTCAAGGATCTCTTTGCATGCAGCGCGATCCGCCACGTCGAATTGCAGCACGCGTGCCTTGCGCCCCAAGGCTTGGACCTCGAGTTGTACCGCGTCGGCTTCGGCACGGCCGCTGCGGCAATGCAGCACGATGTCATGGCCGGCCTGGGCCAGGCGCAGCGCAATGGCGCGGCCGATGCCACGGCTGGAGCCGGTGACCAGTACGGATTCAGTCATGGCGTTTCGTCCTTCGATTCAGCTAAATAGTTGGCCGCCTGGGGCGGTCGAAATACGTTCAAGCGCGCGCTGGCCTGGATGCCGTCGCCGGTGAGGTGGCATTCGAACACACCCATGCCGTTGTCGTCTTCCAGGGAGCGCAGGCCGTGGATATGCAGCTCGGCGCCGGCCGCAAAGTGCTCCACGTTGCACTCGAACTTACGCGTGCCCAACAGGAAACCCAGCTCCACGGCCTTGCCTTGCTGGCGTGCATGGCAACCGGCATAGGCGGCGACGCTTTGCGCCATCAGCTCGATGCCGACCCAAGCCGGCAGGCTGCCGTCAGCACGGTTGAACAGACCGCCGGGCTTGACGGTGACGCGGGTGTGAATCTGCTCTTCATCGAACGACAGCACCTGGTCGATCAGGATCATGTCGCCCGCATGGGGCAGCAGTTCGGCAAGTGGCCAATCGATCATGGGGCCTCTGCGATTATCAGGCTGACATTGTTACCGCCGAAGGCAAACGAGTTGCTCATCAGGCAGGGCTTTTTCAGGGTGTCGCCGCTGCGCACCCATTGCAGCGCGGGCAGCGCCGGGTCGGGCTGGCCGTCCCATACGTGGGGGGGCAGCAGGCGATGGGTCAGGCTCAGCCAGCAGAACGCGGCTTCCAGGGCCCCGGCAGCGCCGAGGGTGTGGCCGGTCATGGGCTTGGTCGATGAGCAGGCGACGCCGCCGGGAAACAGGCTGGCGACCGCCAGGCTTTCCATGGCGTCGTTGTGTTGTGTCGCGGTGCCGTGCAGGTTCAGGTAACCGATCTGCTCGGGTGAAAGTTTTGCACTGGCCAGGGCCTTGCGCATGGCCAGCAACGCGCCCTTGCCGCTGGGCTCGGGTGCGGAGATATGGTGCGCGTCGCAACTGGCGCCGCTGCCCAGCAAGGCGATGGGCGCCGGCTCGCGGCTCATCAGGAACAGCACCGCCGCTTCACCGATATTGATGCCGTTGCGGTTCACCGAGAACGGATTGCAGCGCTCGGCAGACACGGCTTCCAGCGCGGTAAACCCGTTCAGCGTCAGCTTGCACAGGCTGTCCACGCCGCCGCAGATCACCGCGTCGCACACCCCCAGGTCCAACAAGCGCTGAGCACTCATCAATGCACGGGCGCTGGAGGTGCAGGCGGTGGAAATCACATAGGCCGGGCCGCTCACGTTCAACCAGTCGGCGAGGAAGTTGGCCGGGGCGCTAAGTTCCTGTTGCTGGTAGTCGTAGTCAGCGGGGAACTGCGTGTTTTGCAGGTAATGGGCAATGCCACGGCTGGCTTCGTCGATACCCGAGGTGCTGGTGCCGAGCACAATGCCGACCCGACCAGGGCCGTAGGTTTGAATCGCCTGACGGATCTGATCTTCAATCTGCAACGCCGCTTCCAGCAGCAACTGGTTATTGCGACTGCTTTGCTCGGCCAGCTCCGCAGGCAGGCTCGCCAGTTCACCCTGTACGGCGGCCACCGGCACTGCGCGCTCCGGCACCCAGCCGCTTTCGGCGCGCATGCCGGAGCAGTCGCCGGCAAACAGGTTGCGGCTGACTTGCGCCTGGCCACGGCCCAGGGCGCAGATTATGCCAAGGGCATTGAGGTAGGCGGTCATCGGCTCACACCCAGCGGGGTGATGCGGTAACTCAACGGCGGGTCGGCCATGTTCACGCTGAACACCTCAGAAGACTGATAGACGATCTGCCAGTGGCCCGGCAGTGTGCGTGTGAGGTCCATCGCCTGGGCCGTGGGATACAACGCCGGTACGTCACCGGGCGCGGTGAGGGCAAACAGCAGCGCGGCAAATAGCGTGCGCGCCTGGGGGTTGGGCGGCAGCAAACCGTCTGCCTGCCACTGCCCATCGAGCAGTTTTTGCCGGGCCAGGGGAATACCCAGCGGGTCCATCATCGACCAGCGGAGCGCGCGGCCTTCGCGCTGGATCACCAGCAGCCAGTCCTGGCTCTGGCCGTCCGCCAGGCGCTGCACATGCAGTTGCATCGGCAAGGCCAGGGCCGGGATTTTTTCCGGCAGCGGCGCCTGGCTGGCGCAGGCGCCGAGCAGCAACAGGCAACTTATCAACAGCAGGCGCATCATGGGGCCGCATTCTCCACAGGTTTACGCGCTACGCAGTTGACCAGGGTTTCCTCGCGCTGGCCCACCGGCGGAGCCTTGCGCAGGCCCCAGCGTTCCAGCAGGCCGAAATCACTGGAACGGCTCCACCACAAGTAGGGGTACGAAACGTTCTGTGCACCGAACTCAAAGCCCTGCTCGCGCAGCATCTCCAAGTACTCTTCGGCGCTCTTTTGCACATGCATCGGGTGGCGGAACAACCAGCGAATCACCCAGGTGTCGATATAGGCTTCGGTGGATTCGGCAAACAGCAAATAGCCGCCCGGCTTGAGCACCCGATAGAACTCCTTGAGTGCGCGATGTTGCTCCACCAGATGATGGAAGGTCTGGTGGCAGAACAGGATATCGACACTGGCATCCGGCACGTTGAGGGTCGCGCAGTCGCTGCCGATCAGCTCGACGTCCAGCCCCAGGCGCGCAGCTTCTTCGCGGCTCAGTGCCAGGCTGTGAGGGTCGGCATCCAGGCCGATCAGGCGCGAAGGCGCGAACACCTGATGCAACAGCTGGAAGGATTTTCCCTGGCCGCAACCGGCATCCAGCAACACTGGCGCTACCGGCAGCGGCTCGCTGAACAGGCTGCGCAGGTCATTGATCGCCACGCGCAACACGTGATGCTGCCAGGTGTGGCTGCGCAGGAACCAGAAGCCGAATTTGGTTTCTTCGACGTAGTGTTGACTCAGGTAGTTTTTTTCAACGCCAGGGCTGCTCATACCGGCTCACTCGCGCAAATTTCAGACAGCATCCGCAAGCGCCGCTTGGGCTCGCTGACAAATGGGTTGCGTTCATCCCAGGCGTAACCGGCCAGGATCGAGCTGATCATGCGGCGAATCTCCGGTGAGCTGCCAGGATGGAAAATCACGTCCTGGAACGTGCCCGCATACCAGCCTTCGACGTAGCAACGGAAGGTATCGACACCGCGCTTGAGCGGTTCGGCAAACTCGGTTTGCCAGTCCACCGTTTCGCCGCTCAATTGGCGGTGCAGCACACCCGCAGCCATGCTCGCTGAACGCATGGCAATGGTCACGCCGGAAGAGAACACCGGATCGAGGAATTCCGCCGCATTGCCCAGCAGCGCAAAGCCTGGGCCGTGCAGGGTTTTGACATTGGCCGCGTAGCCGCCAATCGTGCGCGCCGGGGTGTCCCAGACGGCATTTTGCAGCACGCCGGACAGGCTTGGGGTTTGCTCGATAAAGCCACGCAGGCAGGCGTCGAGGTCGCTGCCCGCGGCCTCGAAATGCTCCTTGGCCGCCACCACGCCCACCGAACAACGGCCATTACTGAACGGGATGGTCCAGAACCAGATGTCGCGCTTGGTGGGGTGAGTGGTCACCAGGATTTTGCTGCGGTCAAAGCCTGGGTGTTCGATACGGTCTTCGACGTGGGTAAACACAGCCTGGCGCAGCGGGAAGTTCGACGGTGCTTCCAGGTCCAGCAGGCGTGGCAACACACGGCCATAGCCGCTGGCATCGAGCACGAACCTGGCCTTGAGGTGGTACTCGCTGCCATTCTGGCGGCGCACATGCAAATACCGGCTCTCGGCAGAAAAGTCCACGCCGACAATGGTTTGGCCATAGCGGATTTCCACGCCTTGCAGCGCCGCCTGGTCGGCCAGCAATTTGTCGAACTCGCCGCGTTGCACCTGGAAGGTGGTGGGCTTGCCGTTGCTGAAGGTGTCGCTGAAATCAAAGGCACTGTAGCGCTCGCCCCAGGCGAAGGCCGCGCCGGTTTTGACCTGGAAGCCTGCCGCTTGCACAGCGTCGAGCATGCCGGCTTCTTCGATAAAGTCGATGCAATGCGACAGCAGGCTTTCGCCAATCGAGAAGCGCGGGAAATGCTCGCGCTCGATGATCAATACATCATGCCCTTTGCGCTTTAACAGCGCGGCCGCGATGGCACCGGAAGGCCCGGCACCGATCACCACCACCTGGCGACGTTCCATTTCAACTGTGGGCACGAGGGCTCCTTGCCGCATGGGCGCTAATCACATTCATAAGGCGTGTTTCTGCTGGCCGGCCCAGGGCGCCAGCATAAAGCTGAACGCCAGGCCCAGGCTGACCGACAAGCCGAAATTGCTCACGGCCGGTGTACTGGAGACCGCCAGCAGGCCGAACGACAACCAGGTCGTCAGCGCCGCCAGCAGTGTTCCCAACAGGCTGACGGCGGGGCCGCCGATCTGCTCGCGCATCAAAATCGCATAGTCAACGCTGATGGCCGTGACCAGCAACAGGCCAAACAGGCTGAACAACGTCAGCGGCTGGCCCAGCCAACCGAGGCTGGCCAGGCTGCACAGCGCTGCCAGCAGCGGCAGGGCGACGATACGCAGGGCGCCGCCGAAGCCGAAGGGCGCAATCAGTAACAGCACGATCAGCACGCAAGACAGCAACTTCAATTCGGCGGCGCTGATTTGCGTGTCGGCGAATACCCGGTTCAAGTCACCCAGGCGATCCACCAACTGCACGCCGGGCAAGTCCAGCGCCTGTACCCGCAGCAGCGCCGGGTTGTTCAAGCCTTGCAGGCTGACCATGGCCGCCACGCCGCCGTCCACCGGGCCGAGCCACAGCGTGCGCCAGGGCTCGGCCAGCGGGCCTTGCAATGCGGCGTCGATGTCTGCGGTAGGCAGCGCCTGCAACTGCGCCACTTCGGCTTGCAGGGCACTGAGGGGCACGCCGAGGTCCAGTAGCGGTTGCCAGTGTGGCGCCAGGTTGTTCAGCGCCTCGCGCAGCTGTTGTTGCTCGTCGGGAAGGCTGACCAGTTGACTGAGCGCCCGGTAGCCCTGGAGCTTGTCCATCTGCACCAACTGGTCCAAGCGTTTGCCCAGGGCGGCCTGGCGTTCCAGCAACTGTTGCTGATTGTCCGCTCGCACCAGGAAAAACTGGCTGGTGGGCTGGAACCCGGTGATGCGCGCCACGGCCTGGGCTTCGTGCAGCAACTGCGGCGGCGCCCCGATCCATTGGTGGATATCGTTTTTAGTGTTCAGCTGCCAAAGGCCCGCCGCGCAAAACAGCAGCACCCACACCAGCAGTACCGAACTGGGCACGCGTTTGAGCAGGGCCGTACGCATTTCCCATAGGCTTTGGGCGACACGCAACGGCCATTGCGCCGGGCGCAGTTCCACGCCCTTGAGCAGCGCGGGCAACAGGCACACGGCGCACAAATAGGCACCTACAAGGCCGGCGGCGGAGAACACCGCAATTTGGGTCAGCGCCGGGAACGGCGTCCAGGCCAGCGCCAGGTAACCGATAGCGCTGGTGGCCAGGCTCAGGCTCAGCCCTGGCAGGGTCAGGCGCAATGCCGGCCAACTGCGCCACGGTTGCAGGCTCCAGCTTTTGGACAGGTAATGCAGCGGGTAATCCACCGCCACGCCGATCAGGCTGGAACCCAGCACCAGGGTCATCACATGCATGTGCCCAAACAGCGCCACACACGCCACCGCGCCAAACAGCATGCCCACCAGCACCGGCACGAACGCCAGCAACACCCGCCAGCGCCGGAACGCCAGCAGCAGTAACAACAGAATGCCCAGGGTGGCGCCGCCGCCGACCCAGGTCATTTCCCGCGTGGCCTGCTGTTGCCCGTTGGCCGCATACAGCAAACCGCTGGCGGCGAGCAGTTGCGCGCCGTGTGCGCCGGCTTGCTCGCGGCTGGCTTTTAGCAAGTCCGCCACTTGCAGCGGCAGCTTCATGTCGAAGGCGTTGCCGGTGGTACGCGCCCGTAGCAGCACCCAGCTCTTGCCGTCGGCATCGGCGATCAAGGCGCCGCTGCCGATGTCCATTTGCACCGCGCCATGTTGCGGCTGGCTGTTCTGGATGCGTCCGGTCAGGCCGAGCCAGTCGTCCTGGCTGGGCACCAGGCTGAAGCCGGTGAAGGGATCGAACAGCGATTGCACACGTTGCTGGATGAACGCGTCCGGCTGTTGGATCAGTTGCTCGCGGTCTTTGGTTGAGAGCATCGACAAGCGCCCACGCAGCAGTTGTTCGCGCAATGCGGGCAAGTCGGCTTGCAGGTTCCACTGCACCTTTTCAAACAGGCCGCTGGCCTGCCAGCGCTCACCCAGTTGCTGGGCCACGGCCACCGCTTGCTGGCGGTCGGCATGCCCCACCAGCACCAGCATTTCGCGGTTGAGCGGCTCTTGCATGCGCTGTTCGGCTTGCAGCTCCAAGGCGTCCGGCGTGCTGCCAGGCACCAGCTCCATCAGGTTGGCCGACAACGGCGCGCCATCGCGCCACTGCCAGCCTACCAGGGCCAGTACAGCCACCAGCAGGGTCAGGAACAGGCGCGGCAGCAGGCGCTCACTGGGCAAAGTCGTGTTGCTCCGCATCGCTCAGGGGCTGGTCGGCGGTGCTGTCCTGCATGCGCAGCAGCGTGCTGTCGCCTTGGGTTTCCAGCAGTTCAATGCTGTGCACCAGCGCGCCGCCGTCGATAGTGATCTGGGTGAACACTTGTTTGAGCAGCAGCGACCGCGGGGTCAGCGTGAGCTTCCACTGTTGGGCCTCGCCTTGCAGTTGCAGCTCGAAGTCGCGCTGCAGGCCACTGCTGTCGCCCTGCAGTACCGCCAGGAACAAACGATTCTGTTCGGCGCCGGCACTCTTGTTTGGCAGCAACTGCCAGCCATTGGCATCGCGACGCGCAATGCCTTGGGGAGTGATGCGGTAGTCCTGTTGCAGCGGGGTTTTCAACAGCCACAGCAGGCCGTGCTCCTTGGCGAGCACGAAGGTGCCTTTGCTCACCAGCGGCTGGGGCAGGGCGCGCAGGTGTTTTTCCTGGGTGAAGTGGCCGTGGATCACGGCGGGTTTGGCAAGCTGATCGCTCAACTGCTGCAGGTCGAAGGCGTGGGCACTGAAGCTCAACAACAACGCCGCCACTGTAGGAGCGAGCTTGCTCGCGAAAAACCTGAGGGCGCCACGGGGTGTCAGGTGCCCCGCGTTATCGTTGGCGATCTTCGCGAGCAAGCTCGCTCCTACAGGGGGGCTCATTTCAGGGCTCTCTCTACGGCGTCGGTGAAGACTTTGGGCGAGGCCAGTTGCATCTCGCGGCTGGCGATGTCCACCGCTACTTGCACGGTGCTGGCGCGGGTCAAGCGCTCGCCGCTGGCCAGGTCGGTGATCAGATAGTTCACCTTCAAACGGTTCTCCCATTCCACCAGGCTGGCGCGCACGTTGACCGTCTGGCCGAAGGTCGCGCCGCGCACATAGCGCAGCTGCATGTCGATCACCGGCCACGCGTAGCCGGCTTCGAGCATCGCCGTGTAGTTATGGCCGATCTTGTCCAGCAACGCGCAGCGCGCCACTTCCAGGTACTTCACGTAATGCCCGTGCCACACCACGTTCATGGTGTCGATGTCGAAAAACGGCACGAGGATTTCAGTGTCGCTGTGCAACACGCCGGGGCTACGCATGCAGCCTCCAGTGTTGCGCGGCGATGCGTTGCAGGCACAGGCGCAGTTCGCCTTCCAGGGCGCGGTCTTCGATGACCGGCGCAAAGTCCTGGGCCAGTTCTGCATGCATCGCGGCCAGCGCCGGTGGCAGTGGCCGGGCATCCTCGGCCTGGGCGCGCAGCCACACGCCTTGGTTGGCGGCGAGCAGGGTCGCGGCGGCGACCTGTTCGGTCAGCTCCAGCACGCGGATCGCATCGCGGGCGGCGATGGTGCCCATGCTCACCTTGTCCTGGTTGTGGCACTCGGTGGAGCGCGAGAACACGCTGGCCGGCATGGTGTTTTTCAGTGCTTCGGCGGTCCAGGCGCTGGTGCCGATCTGCACGGCCTTGAAGCCATGGTTGATCATTGCGCGGTCAGCCGGGGCGCCCGACAGGTTGCTCGGCAGGCCATGGTTGTAGCGCACGTCCACCAGCAGTGCGAGCTGGCGGTCGAGCAGGTCGGCCACGTTGGCGACCAGGGTCTTGAGGCTGTCCATGGCGAAGGCGATATGCCCGCCGTAGAAGTGCCCGCCATGCAGCACACGTTCTTCTTCGGCATCGATGATCGGGTTGTCGTTGGCGCTGTTGAGTTCGATCTCGATGAACGAGCGCAGCCAGTTCAGGCTGTCCGCCAATACGCCGAGCACATGGGGCGCGCAGCGCAGCGAATAGCGGTCTTGCAGGCGATGCAGCGGTGCGGTGGGCGTGTCGATGGCCAGGTCCTTGCGCAACCACGCGGCCACTTGCATCTGACCAGGGTGCGGCTTGGCGGCGAACAGGCGTTCGTCGAAGTGTTCCGGGTTGCCTTGCAGCGCCACCACGTTGAGCGCGGTGATGCGCGTGGCCAGTTGCAACAGGTAGTCGGCGCGGGCAAAGGCCAGGCAGGCCAGGCCCGTCATCACGGCGGTGCCGTTCATCAGTGCCAGGGCTTCCTTGGGCCGCAATACCAGCGGCTCCCAGCCCAGCTCGCGGTGTACGTCGGCCGCCGGGCGGCGTTCGCCACGGAACAGCACTTCACGTTCGCCGGACAAGGTCGCAGCCACATAGGACAGCGGTGTCAGATCACCGCTGGCGCCCACCGAGCCTTCTTCCGGGATCAGTGGCAGCACATCGTTTTCGAGGAAGGCGTGCAGGCGTTCCAGCAGCTCCACGCGAACGCCCGACACGCCATGGCACAGCGACTGCAAACGCGCCGCCAGTACGGCGCGGGTAGCCTGGGCGTCGAGCAATTTGCCCAGGCCGCAACCGTGAAAGGTGTACAGGTGACGCGGCAACGCTTCGACGTGCTCCAGCGGCACCGCCACCACGCAGGAGTCGCCGTAGCCGGTGGTCACGCCGTAGATCACGCCTTCCTTGTCCAGCAGCGAGTCGAGGAACTGCGCGCCCTTGGCGATGCGCTGGCGGTACGCGGCATCGTCCTGCAGGCGAGTGGGCACCTGGCGGTTGGCCAGGGCCAGCACGTCTTCGATGCGCAGGGGGCGTTCACCAAAGGTGATGGGCTCAAGAGGCGTGGTCATCGGTCTTCCAGAAAGGGTAAAAGTTGAACCATTGTTGGGGCGCTTGCAGGCAGAACTGGCCCAGGCGTGCGGCGTAGCGGGTGGTCCATTCGGCAATGACTTGCTCACGGGTGCTGCGCTTCCATTCGATCAAATTGGCAAAGGGCTCGATAGTCAGGCGATAGCGACCCTGGTGCTTGAGGCACATCAGCAGATTGACCGGGCACTTGAGCAAGCCCGCCAGCAGCCATGGGCCTTGGGGAAATGCCGCCGTATGGCCGAGGAAGTCCACGCGCACCGTGCGCCCGCCGTGCAGCGGGATGCGGTCGCCGGCAATCGCCAGCCACTCGCCGTCGTCCAGGCGCTGGCTGAGCAGCAGCATGGTGGCCGGGTCCAGTTCGCTGACCTGGATCAGGCGCAAATGGGTCGCGCCAGCCTCGCCCAGCAGGCGGTTGAAACGCTCGGCGTGCTTGGTGTGCACCAGTACATTCATGGTGACCTGTTCACCGATCTCCGCCAGGGCGCGGCACACTTCCAGGTTGCCCAGGTGCGCGCCCACCAGCATCTGCCCGCGCTCGCCACGCAGTTGGCTGCGCAACTGCGCCGGGTCGTTGATCTCGATTTGCTCCAGGCGCAGCTTGCCGTTCCACACGTCCAGCTTATCCAGCAGCGAGTCGGCGAAGGCCATGAACTGGGCGAAGACGGTGCGGTGGCTCGGCAGCAAGTCATCGCGCCCGCTCCACTGCGCCAGGCGCTGCTGGTATTGCCAGGCGCTGTGGCGTGCGATGCGGCCGAACAGGAAGAAGTAAAACACGATGCTGTAGAGCAACGGGCTCAACAGGCGGCGGCCGAGGATTTTTGCCGCGAGCGCGGTGAATTTCATCAGCCAGAAGCTGCCGCGTTCTTCGCGGTCGGCCCAATGCTTGGTGCTGTCGTTCATGCTTGCCACCGTCGCCACAGGATCATCGGCGCGCGCACCAGCATGCCGAAGAACAACCGCGTGTGCATGGCGCTGATGCGCAGGTTGTCGCGCCACAAGCGAAAGTGCGACAGGCCGTCGGCGGGGTAGTGCACCTGGGTGGGCAGCCAGCGCATGGGCTGGTTGCGCCAGGCCAGGCGCACCAGGATGTCCGAGTCGAAATCCATGCGCGTGCCGATGTAGGCCGAGTCCATCAGCGCCAGGGTTGGTGCCAGTGGGTACACGCGAAAGCCGCACATCGAGTCGCGAATCTCAAGCGACAGGGTGTTGATCCACACCCACACGTGGGTCAGGTAACGTGCGTACAGGCGACCCTTGGGCACGCTGTCGTCGTATTCGGGGTAGCCGCAGATGACGGCGTTGGGGTGCTGGCGTGAGGTGTGGATAAAGGTCTCGACTTCACGCAGGTCGTGCTGGCCGTCGGCGTCCACTTGCAGGGCGTGGGTGTAGCCCAGGCGTGCCGCTTCGCGGAAACCGGCCATCACGGCGCCGCCCTTGCCTTGGTTGCTGGGCAGGGTCAGCAGGGTGACGTTGTCCAGCGTCGCCAACTGCGCCAGCACGGCTGCGCAGGCCGGGCTGCTGCCGTCGTCGACCAGCAGGCACGGCAAGCCGCTGCCCAGCAGGCTACGGACCACGGCGGGTACGGCAGTTTCGTGGTTGTACACCGGAATCAGGGCGCAGGGGTTATGCATTCGCAGTCACCAACTGTATGCGACCGCTGGAACAGGCGGCAACGCCGTTGCGGTAGGTGAAATAAAGCTTGCTGCGTTCCCGGTCAAAGCGCAGGTGCAGTTCAATCTGATCGCCCGGGCGCACCAGTTGCTGGAACTTGAGCACTTCCATGCCGGCGAAGGTGCTCGGCAAATCGAGCAGTTGCTGGCCCAGGTTGAATGCCCATTCCACCTGCACCACGCCCGGCAGCACGGGCGTTACCGGGAAGTGTCCGCTGAAATAGGCCAGGTCCGGCGGAACGCTCAGTTGCACGGTCCATTCGCCATCGGCTTCGACCTGCTCCAGCACTTCGGGGGCTTTTGGCCGGGGAGCCAGCAGAAGTGCTTCGATGTCGGCCTGGGGCAGCTTGCCCTGGCTGTTGAGCGGCAATTGGCGCAGCAACCGCCAGCGACGCGGCAGGGCCAGGGCTTCGCAATGTTGGCCCAGGTGCTGGCGCAGGGTTTGGGTGAGCGTGCGCCGGCCCTGGTTGCGCAGGGCATGCAGGCCATCGCTGCTGAGCACCACCAGTGCGCCAAGGGAGGCGCGGTTTTCCTGCACTACACCCAAGCGGGTTTCGGTGACCCAGGGATGGGTCATCAATGCCTGTTCGAGCATCGGCAGGGAGATGCGTTTTTCTTCCAGCTTGACGATACGGTCCAGGCGGCCCAGCAATTCGAAGCGGCCATCGGCATGGATGCGTGCGGCGTCGGCGGTTTGTTCGATATGACCTGCGGGCAGGTATGGCGAGGCGATGCGCAGTGCTCCGTCGGCATCCTGGCTCAGTTGCACATCGGCAAACGGCTGCCAGGGTTGCGCGCCCTGGCGCCAGGCGATGCCGCCGGTTTCCGAGCTGCCGAGGATTTCTGTGGGCCATTGCTGCAAGCGGTCGTAGAGGCTGCCGGCTGCATCAACCGGCAACGCGCCACCGGAGGAAAACACCCGTGCCACCTGGCTCAGTGCAGGCCAGTCGAGGTTGTCGCCCATGCGCTTGAGCAGCGCAGGGCTGGCCACCCAGGCAAATTGTGGGTGCTCACGGCTGGCGCGCTGCATGTCTTCGGGGAACGCCAGTTGCTTGCGCACAAAGATGCGGCCGGCGCACAGCGGCCACAACACGCGAAACAGCAAGCCGTAGATGTGCTGGGTAGCGACGCTGCCGATGATGCAGGCGCCTTTGAGGTCCGCGCCCCACAGCGCTTCCAGCGCCTGCACCTCATTGGCCAGTTGGCGCAGGGACTTGTCGATGCGCTTGGGCTCGCCGCTGGAGCCGGAGGTGCACAGGCTCAGTTGGCAGCTGTCCAGGTCGAGGGCGGCGGCGCTCAAGGGCGCTTGATACAACGCGTCCAGGTCGCTGGCGTCGATCAGCCAGGCATCCACGGCAGCGGCCCAGCGTTGGCGGGTCTGGGGTTGCAGGTCGGCGGGCAGCAGCACGCTCGCACCGGCCCGCCAGGCGCCCAGCAGCGCAATCGCCAGCAGCCCGGCGTCTTCCAGGTGCACGGCCAGGCGCCGGATACCCCGGGCCTGCAGGCCTGCGGCGAGGCTCAAGGAGCGTTCGCACAGTTGCGCGTGATTCATGAGGGGCTCGGTAGTCACCCCACGATCTTGCAGTGGCTCAAGCAGCAAGTGCTCAAGTTTCAACCCTTTCATACGCGGCCTCGAACCCTTTGTCGTACCAGCCATTCCACGGCAAACAACAAGCCCATCAACCCGTAGGCGATCAGGCCGTTGTACAACGTCCACCAGCTCAGCGGCGCCCACAGGGTGAGCGCGGCGGCGAGCAGGCCATTACAGAGAAAAAACACACTCCACACCAGGGTGACCCGGCGGGTATACACCACCGCGTGTGGCGGCAGGTGCGGGTCGGTCATGCGCGCCAGGCGCTCGACCATCGGCGGTCCGTATTTCAGGCTCAGGCCAAACAACGCCAGCATGAACCCGCTGACCAGGCTCGGGTACCAGCGCAGCCACTGCGGGTTATCGAACCAGGCCAGCGCCAGGCAAAACACGATTACCACTACCGCCATCCATCGGCTGCCCGGGCGCTGCGCAGCGGTGAGCGCGCGCAACAGCCACAGGCTGCCCAGCAATAAGCCAAACTGCCAGGGTGCAAAGTGCTCGGTGCCGTAATACACCGCGAAGGGGTACAGCAGCCCCGCCAATAGCAGGCCAAGGCCGATCAGCCGGCTCATGCGGCGGGCTGGACCAGACGGTACACCGCCTCTACCACGTCGTTCACGGTGCGCACTGCCTTGAACTCTTCGGCGGCAATTTTCTTGCCGGTCTGGCGCTTGATGTGGTCGATCAGGTCCACGGCGTCGATGCTGTCGATTTCCAGGTCCTGGTACAGGTTGGCGTCCAAGGTGACGCGTTCCGGGGGCAGTTCAAACAGTTCCACCAAGGCGTCGCGCAGGGTGTTGAAGATATCGTCACGAGTTTGCATGGTACGGTCTCAAGCTGCCTGTCGGGCCGTGACGAATGCCGCAAGGCTGGCCACGTTGGTGAAGTGATTGCGGGTGTCCTTGGCGTCGGCATCGATTTTGATGCCGTAGGTTTTCTGAATCGCCAGGCCCAATTCCAGCGCATCGACCGAATCCAGGCCCAGGCCTTCGCCAAACAGCGTCTGCTCGCTGCCAATCTCGTCGACGCTGATGTCTTCCAGGCCCAGGGCCTCGATGATCAGCGTCTTTATGTCGTGCTCAAGGCGGTGTTGGTCGCTCATCTTCGGCGAGCTCCTTAATGAAATAGTGATGCAGGTGATCGTTGAGCTTGCGTGAAGCCTGGGGCGCGGGCCCGACTGTGGCAAACGCTTGTGGCTCTATATCGGCGCCCACGCGCAAACTGAAGTGAAATCGACGGTGGGGGATGCGATACCAGGGTTCGGCCTTGGTCAGGGTGGTGGGGCTGACCTTGATCACCACTGGCGTGATGATTGTCGCACCACGTAGCGCAATGGCCGCTCCGCCGCGATGAAAGGCCGGCGCCGCGCCGGGCGTGGTGCGGGTGCCTTCGGGAAAGATGATCAGCGTCTGGCCGGCGCGCAGGGCATCGGCTGCGGCATCGAGCATGTTGGCGCTGCCGTCGTTGCTGATATAGCCGGCATCGCGTACAGGGCTGCGGGTGAACGGGTTCTGGAACAGGCTCTGCTTGACCACGCAGTTGGTCTGGCGCATCAGGCCGATCAGGAACACCACGTCGATCAGCGACGGGTGGTTGGCGACGATCATCTGGCCAGGGCGGCCGAGCTTTTCGGCACCCTCGACGCTGTACGTGAGAATGCCCAGGCCCTTCATCAAGCGAATAAAAAACCAGAACAGACAACTGATGGTGTGGCGTGCGCGTCGTTGATGCTGGCTGGCATCGCCCGGCAGGCAACTGAGCAGCGGAAACACCAGCAAACGCAGGCACAGCCCGCCGATGCCAAACAGGCAAAAGCTGAGGGCCGTGGCGAACAGGCGCCAGTAATAGGCCTGCCGCGGCTTGTGGGTCAGGGCTTGCGTCGCCAGTTCCATACTCGGTTCTTCCAGGCATGTTGGCAGGCGCCCTGATCGGTCAGCAGGGTGCGCAGCAGGTTCAGGGCGTGGGGCCACTGGGTTTGAGTGAGTTGGACAGTGCCGGTGGTGAGTTCCAGTTGCCACTCGTCGCCCGGCGTCAGCAACAGGCCGAGGGCATAAGGGAAGGGCACATCTGTAATCCAGCTGGCATACGTTTGGGGCGGCTGTTCTTCGGTGATCACCAGCAACACGGCGGGGGCGCCTTCGTTGAGCAACGCGGCGGCTTCGAGCAGGCCGTGTTCGAGGCCATCGCCGGCGGCGGCGAGGGCGGTCATCTCGCTGGTTTCATTGCGCAGGATCGACCACAGGCCAATCACCGCGTTATGCACCGACAGGCTGAACTGAGTGGGCGACAGCGGCTGCTCGTTGGCCAGGTCGCTGAGGATGTCCAGGGTGCGCGGGGTTTCGCCATGGCGGGAAATGAACACCAGCGGCAGGTCTTCCAAGCCCTCGGCCAGCGGCCAGCCAACGCTGAACGCCATGCGTGCCAGCCGGCTCAAGCGGCGGCGCTGCATAGCTGGCAAAAATGACACATCGGGGGACGCTTCGCTGACAGGCAGCAACACCGGGTCCCGGCACCAGGCGTGCCAGTCGTCCGCGCTCTCTAGGCCAGGAGCCCAGGCACGCCATTGGGCGATGTTGAAGTTGATCACTGAGAAGTTATCCCGCCCCTGCGGGCTTCCATGTGCGGCCAATGGCCCCGGATTCCGGGACAGAGAGCAATGGCCGAATGGCGCGCATTATCCCGGTGCCGTGGGCTTCTAGCAAATATTGGTAAAAATTTGTTCACTATTGATCACAAATCAAGAGGCAGGGTTTACCGATTGTCGGTGATCAGGAGCCGAGTCGGGTTGACGGACCTTTCTTATTCATTTGTGAGCCTTATGCGGGGGATGTGTACTTATGCAGCCGCGCATGGATGAACGAGGTAGCTAATGGGCGCTTTTGCGCTCTACACTCGGGCATTCATTGATACACGGAGGTTTTTCCATGCGGCGCGTGGTGTTCAATCAAAAAGGCGGTGTGGGCAAGTCCAGCATCGCCTGCAACCTGGCGGCGGTCAGCGCCAGCGAAGGTTATCGAACCCTGTTGGTGGACCTCGATGCACAGGCCAACTCCACCCAGTACCTCACCGGGCTGACGGGTGACGACATCCCTATGGGGATCGCGGATTTTTTCAAGCAAACCCTGTCTACGGGGCCGTTTTCGAAGAAAAACAGGGTAGATATCTACGAAACCCCCTTCGACAACCTGCACGTGATCACCGCCACCCCGGAATTGGCCGACCTGCAGCCCAAGCTTGAAGCCAAGCACAAGATCAACAAGCTGCGAAAGCTGTTGGATGAATTGAGCGAAGATTACGACCGAATCTACCTGGATACGCCGCCAGCGCTGAATTTTTATGCGGTTTCGGCGCTGATTGCGGCTGATCGTGTGCTGATCCCCTTCGATTGCGACAGTTTCTCGCGCCAGGCGCTGTATGGCCTGCTGGCCGAGATCGAAGAATTGAAGGACGACCATAACGAAGGCCTGGAGGTGGAAGGCATCGTGGTCAACCAGTTCCAGGCCCGAGCGAGCCTGCCGCAGCAGATTCTCGATGAGTTGATTGCCGAAGGGCTGCCGGTATTGCCGGTGTACCTGGCCAGCTCTGTGCGTATGCGTGAGTCGCACCAGGAGAGCAAGCCGCTGATTCATCTGGACCCACGGCATAAGCTGACGCAGCAGTTCGTAGACCTGCACAACCTGCTGGAAAACGCCTGACCCAACAGGCAGCACAGAACACTGTGGGAGCCGGGCTTGCCGGTTACGGCCTGACAGCCGACGCTGATCGAGCTGAGGCACCGCGATCCAAATGTGGGAGCTGGCTTGCCTGCGAAGACGGCCTGACAGTCAACACAGTTGGATTGTGTACACATCCATTCCTGCGGTAACGGCCACTTAGGGTTCCGCTCTGACAGCGGCTCACTTTTGAAAAGCGCAAAAGTAAGCAA
>NZ_QODJ01000051.1:0-47445 GCF_009935965.1 Pseudomonas sp. L13 | reverse complement strand
AGCGGCGTGATTTTTAAGAGCAAAAACAATGAGTTATTTTTTGTTTGATAAGAGCTGGCTTGCCTGCGATGGCGGCCGTTCAATCGACAGCGATGTCGAATGTACTTTGGCCTGGGCCGGCATCCCGGCTTTTGCAAAGTGAGCCGCCATTGGGCGGAACCCTAAGTGGCCGTTACCGCAGAAATGGATATGTACTCGGTATTACGGTGTCGACTGTGAGGCCGTCTTCGCAGGCAAGCCAGCTCCCACATTTTGCCCCTATTTCAAATCAAGCCCTGTCGCTGGGTCTTGACTCACCACACCACCACCTCGCGCACCTTCACCAGCGCCTCACGCAACGCCGCCATCGGCACCGAGCCCAGGGCCAGGCGCAGCGCGTGGGGCACCTGGGCCGAGACCGCGAACGGTTCGGCGGTTGAAACAGAGATGCCTGCACGCTGCAAGGTCATGGCGACCCGATCGGCGCGGGCGTCTTCCGCCAACGGCAGCCACAGAAAGTAGGAGGACGGGTGGCTGATGGTCTTCACACCGGTCAGCACCTGTGCCGCCAACGCCTGGCGAGCCTGGGCATCGGCGCGCTTTTGCGCCTCCAGTTGCGCCACCGTGCCGTCTTCGAGCCAGCCCACCGCAATCGCACTCATCACCCCTGGCACGTTCCAGGTGGTGGCCATGATCGTGCGTTCCAGGCCGTTAACCCAAGCCATAGGCGCAGCGATAAAGCCCACGCGCAACCCAGTGGCAACACTCTTGGACAGCCCGCCGATATACACCGTGCGCTCCGGTGCAAGAGTCGCCAAGGGTGGCGGTGCTTCTTCGGCGAGAAACGCATAGGCACCATCCTCGATGATCATCAAGTTGTGCTGCCGGGCGATTGCCACCAAGCCCTCGCGCTGCGCCAGGCTCATTACCCAGCCCAGCGGGTTGTGCAGGGTCGGCATGCTGTACACCGCTCGCACCGGGCGCTGGCGACACAGGCTGTGCAGGTGGTCCAGGTCCGGGCCGCTGGCGGTGACCGGGATGGCGACGAGTTCCAGGTGCAGGGTTTCGGCCAGCACCTTGAAACCCGAATAGGTCAGCGCATCCACCGCCACCACATCCCCAGGCTTGAGTAAGGTCATCATGCTCACCGCCAGGCCATGCTGGGCGCCGCTGACCACCAGCACCTGCTCGGCTTGCACCGTCAGCCCTCGGTTCAACAAGTGCCGGGCCACGGCGGCGCGCTCGTGCTCACGCCCGGCATGGGGCTGGTAACGCAGCAGCGCCTCCAAGTCGCCGGACAGGGCGAGTTGGCGCAACGCCGTGCGCAGCAGCTCGGCCTGACCGGGCAAGGACGGGTAGTTGAAATTCAGGTCCAGCAAACCCGCCGCAACCGTCATCTGCCCACTGCCCTGCCCCGGCGGTAAGGCAATCTCACGCACGAAAGTGCCACGGCCGGTCTCGCCACTGACCAGGCCCATGGCTTCCAACTCGCTGTACACCCGGCTGGCGGTGACCAGCGCCAGGCCATGCTCGGCCGCCAATTGCCGATGGGTGGGCAGCCGTGTACCAGGCAGCCATTGGCCGCTGCGGATGGCCTCGGCGAAGGTATCGACCAGCGACTTGTAGCGAGCACGGGGCATAAGGATGTATCCATGACAATTTTTTGATTGTCTTAATCTTCAATCCTAGGATGCCTAGCACGCAACTGCCTTTTCAGGACGCTCCCATGGAACGCACTTCTCCCCTAGGCACTCTGGACAACAGCACTCAGGGTTGGATCAACGGCTTTATCGGCGTGGTGATTTTCAGCGGCTCGCTGCCAGCCACGCGCCTGGCAGTGATGGAATTCGACCCGGTGTTCCTGACCATGATCCGCGCCACCCTCGCTGCGCTACTGGGGTTGTGCCTGCTGGGGTTATTCAAGGAAAAACGCCCCACGCGCCAGCAATGGGTACCGCTGGTCATCGTCGCGCTTGGCGTGGTGATCGGCTTTCCATTGCTGACGGCCCTGGCTTTGCAGTACGTGACCTCGGCCCACTCCATCGTCTTTATCGGCCTGCTGCCGCTGGCCACGGCGGTGTTTGGCGTGCTGCGCGGCGGTGAGCGGCCGCGGCCGGTGTTTTGGTTGTTTTCGATCCTGGGCAGCCTGTTGGTGATGGGTTACGCCGTTGCCCAAGGCTTGAGCGCCGCACCCGCTGGCGATGTGCTGATGCTGTTGGCGGTGCTGGTGTGCGGCCTGGGGTATGCCGAAGGCGCCAAGCTGTCGCGCAGCCTGGGTGGCTGGCAGGTGATCTGCTGGGCGCTGGTGATATCGTTGCCGGTGGTGGCGCCCTTTAGCCTGCTGCTGGCGCCTGCCACCCTCAGCGGTATCAGCCTGCCGGCGTGGTTGAGCCTGGGCTACGTGGCGTTGTTCAGCATGTTGATCGGTTTTGTGTTCTGGTACCGCGGCCTGGCCCAGGGCGGCATTGCCGCGGTCGGCCAGTTGCAGTTGCTGCAACCCTTCTTCGGCCTGGCGCTGGCAGCCGGTTTGCTGCATGAACAGGTCAGCCTGGGCATGGTGCTGGTGACGGTGGCGGTGATTGCGTGCGTGGCCGGGGCGAAGAAGTTTGCTCGCTAACCCCTGGCCTGCTAAATAGAAGCGTCGCCTTAAAAAAACAATAAGGACTCTGCATGCACAGCGCTTCTCTCCAGGACACCACGGCGCCGGAAGGCATCTGCTACGGCTGCGGCAGCAACAACCCCCATGGCCTGCACATCAAGAGCCGCTGGGATGACGACGGCGTGCACGTCATTGCCGAGCACCAACCCGAGGCCAAATACAGCGGCTGGCCGGACCTGGTCTACGGCGGCCTGATCGCCATGCTGGTGGACTGCCACTCCAACTGGACCGCCATGGCCTACCACTACCGCGCCGAACAGCGAGAACCTGGCAGCCTGCCGCGCATCGATTGCGTCACCGGCAACCTGGGGATCAAATTCATCAAGCCCACGCCCATGGGTGTGCCACTGGTCCTGCGCGCTCGGGTCGAAGGCGAAGTCGGCCGCAAAAGCCGTGTGGTCTGCGAAGTGTATGCAGGCAGCGTGCTCACCGCCGTCGGCGACTCGGTATTCGTGCGCGTTGATACCGGGCAACTGGCCGCTGCCGCCCATGGTCGCGCGGTTTGATCCTGGTCTACAGTGACGGCAACCGCTAATCGAGGACTGCACCGATGACTCGTCTGACCGCGAAAGACTTTGCTCCCGAACTGCTGGAACTCTACGACGGCTACGCCCACGGCAAGATCAACCGCCGCGAATTTCTCGACCGCGCCGCGCTGTTCACCCTCGGTGGCCTTACCGCTTCGGCATTGCTCGCGGCGCTGAGCCCCAATTACGCCCTGGCCGAACAGGTGAAGTTCACCGACCCGGACATCGTCGCCGACTACATCACCTACCCCTCGCCCAAAGGCAACGGCACCGTGCGCGGCTACCTGGTGCGCCCAGCCAAGGCCGCAGGCAAGCTGCCCGCCGTGGTGGTGGTGCATGAAAACCGCGGCCTGAACCCCTATATCGAAGACGTCGCCCGACGCCTGGCAAAGGCCGGCTTTATCGCCCTGGCTCCGGACGGCCTGACCTCGGTGGGCGGCTACCCTGGCAATGATGAAAAAGGCGTGGCGCTGCAACAAACGGTCGACCCGACCAAGCTGATGAACGACTTCTTCGCCGCCATCGAATGGCTGATGCACCACGACAGCAGCACGGGCAAGGTCGGCATCACCGGGTTCTGTTACGGCGGTGGCGTGACCAATGCAGCGGCGGTGGCCTACCCGGAACTGGGCGCGGCAGTGTCGTTCTACGGGCGCCAACCCGACGCCAAGGACGTGCCGCGCATCAAGGCGCCGATCATGTTGCATTTCGGTGAACTGGATACGCGCATCAATGAAGGCTGGCCGGCGTATGAGCAGGCATTGAAGGCCGCAGGTACGACGTACGAGGCGTTCATCTACAAGGGCGCCAACCACGGTTTCCATAATGACTCGACGCCGCGCTATGACGAGGCAGCGGCGAACCTTGCCTGGGAACGTACCCTGGGATGGTTCCGCCAATACCTGGCGTAGGAGCGAGCTTGCTCGCGAGAAACGACAACGATAACGCGGGCTTCCTGAAGAGACGCGGCGCCTGGGAGTTTTTCGCGAGCAAGCACGCTCCTACATTAACAATTGCATGCCTGCAACCAACCTTTGAACGCCACCATCGCTGACGTCTCAGCCCGCGACTGCAAGCGCGTCAGCCAATAGCTGCCCGTCGTGATCCCCACCTCGAACGGCTGGCGGATCACATCGCTCTCCAATTGCCGCGAGAACATCAGGGCCGGCGCCAGTGCTACGCCAGCCCCTTGCAGCGCGGCCTCCATCATCGCCAGCGAGGAGTCGAACACCACGCTGCGCGGCACCCGGGTGTCACCGGGCAAGCCGGCAGCCTGGAACCACAGGTTCCACTCATCGGCACGGTAGGAACGCAGCAAGGTGTGCTTCAACACGTCAGCCGGGCTGCGCAGTTGTTCGGCAATCTGCGGCACGCACAACACCGTCAACGGTGCCTCAAGCAAAGGGCAGGCATCGGTGCCGTGCCAGGCGCCGGCGCCAAAGCGGATGGCATAATCCAGGCCCTCGGCGGCGACATCCACACGGTTGTTGTGGGTGGACAAGCGCAAGTCGATCAACGGGTAGCGGCTATGAAAATCCGCCAGGCGCGGCAACAACCAGCCCACCGCAAAGGTACCGACCGCCCCCACCGTCAATACTTCACGGTAATGCCCGCCTTCAAACTGATCCAAGGTCAGGGCAATACGGTCGAAGGCGTCACGCAGCACGGGCAACAGGGACTCGCCTTCGCTGGTGAGCATCAAGCCCCGTGGCAGGCGCTTGAACAGCGTGACGTTGAGTTGCGCTTCGAGGCTTTTGACCTGATGACTGACCGCCGCTTGGGTCACGCATAACTCGATGGCCGCACGGGTAAGGCTCAAATGACGCGCCGACGCTTCGAAGGCGCGCAAGGCATTGAGCGGCAGATGGGAACGCAACATGGCTTGGCCCAAATTTTTCTAATGGCTAGTGCGAGATATCATCGTTTGCCCGCTCCCGGAAATCCACCTACATTTGCCACGCCTGCGCAGGCTCCGATCGTCACTGCCTTACTTACATGGAAGCGAAGCATGAAACACACCCTGAAAAAATATGCGATCTCAGCCTTGTTGCTTGGGGCCGGCAGCTGCATGGCCGCCACCGATATGCGCCAGGTCGTGGACAGCCACGTCACCCCTCTGATGAAACAGCAAGGCATCGCCGGCCTGACGGTCGCGGTCGTCCAAGACGGCAAGGTGCAATACTTTAATTACGGCGTCGCCGCCAAGGACACTCAGGCACCTGTCACCGAAAACACCCTGTTCGAAATCGGCTCAGTGAGCAAAACCTTCAACGCCACCCTCGGCGGATATGCCCAGGCGATCGGCAAGCTCAAGCTGTCGGACATGACCAGCCAACACCTGCCCGTGCTGGCTGGCAGCGCGTTCGATCGCATCAGCCTGCTGCAGTTGGCGACCTATACCCCCGGCGGCCTGACGCTGCAATTTCCGGAGGCCGCCGACAGCGCCACCACCATGATGGATTATTTCCAGCATTGGAAACCCACTTATGCGCCGGGGGAACAACGCCTGTATTCCAACCCCAGCATTGGCCTGTTCGGTTACGTGACAGCAAAAAGCCTGGGCCAGCCGTTCACCGTCGCCATGGAAAAAACCCTGCTGCCCAAGCTGGGCTTGACCAACACCTATACGCGCGTTCCCGCCGACAAGGCCGGCCAATACGCCCAGGGCTATGACAGCCAGCAGAAACCAGTACGCGTCAACCCCGGTGCCCTGGACTTCGAAGCCTACGGTATCAAGAGCAGCAGCCAGGACCTGGCCCGCTACGTGATCGCGAACATGCACCCGCAAACCCTGGAGCAACCGGTGCAGCAGGCCATTGCCACCACTCACGCCGGCTACTACACCGTCAACGGCATGACCCAGGGCCTGGGCTGGGAACGCTACCCCTACCCCATCGCGCTGCAAGCGTTGCTTGAGGGCAACTCCACACCGATGGCGATGCAGCCGCACAAGGTTAACTGGCTCAAACCCGCCCAGGCGCAGCCTGCCAACGTGCTCTACAACAAAACCGGCTCCACCGGCGGCTTTGGCGCCTATGTGGCGTTTGTGCCAAGCAAGGACATGGGTGTGGTGATCCTCGCCAACAAGAACTACCCGAATGCCGAGCGGGTGAAAGTGGCGTATGCGATCTTGAATGCGATGGATAACTGAAGCCGGCGATACCCCCGATGGGCGGGGCTGGCCTTAGCGTCGGCGGTGCACGTTTGAAGATCGCCGGCCTCTAGGTACAATCACCGCCCTCTCCCACTCCCCCAAGGATCCGCCATGTCCGGGCTTGAACTGTTTGCCGCCGCCCTGGGGGTAATCGCCGTCTGGCTGACGGTCAAACAAAACCCCTGGTGCTGGCCCATCGGCTTGGTGATGGTGCTGCTCTACACCTGGGTGTTCTTTGAGGTCAAGCTCTACTCCGACATGCTCCTGCAAGTGGTCTATGCGGCCTTGCAGGTGTATGGCTGGTGGCAGTGGACCCGCGCTGGCGAGGTCAAGCAGGGCCGCCAAGTCACAAGCCTGGGCGTGCCGGCGATCATGGCCAGCCTGGCTGTGGGTGCCGTCGGCAGTCTGCTGCTGGGCGCCGCCATGGCCCACTGGACCGACGCCGCCCAGCCTTGGCTCGACGCCGCGCTCACCGGCTTCAGCCTGGTGGCGCAAATGTGGATGGCGCAAAAACGTGTGCAGTGCTGGGCCTTGTGGATCGTGGTGGATGTGATCTTCGTCGGCCTGTTCCTTTACAAAGGCCTCTACCTCACCGCCGCGCTCTACGCACTGTTTACCGTGATTGCCGTGCAAGGCTGGCGCGAGTGGCGCGCCGACCCGGCGTTGCGCGCATGAAGGTGGTGGTATTGGCAGGCCCCGAATCCAGCGGCAAGAGCTGGCTGGCGGCGCAGTTGCACGCGCACTTCGGCGGGTTGATGGTGGGGGAATATGTGCGCTACTTCATCGATCAGCATCAGCGCGACACCACCCTGGCGGATATCCCGGCCATTGCCCAAGGCCAGTTGGCCTGGGAGGATGCCGCCCGCGCCAAACGCCCCGCGCTGCTGATCCTCGACACCCACCTGCTGACCAACAGGCTCTGGAGCCAGACCCTGTTCGGCGACTACCCCGGCTGGCTGGATGACGAACTGCTGGCGCGGCATTACGACCTGCACCTGCTGCTCTCCCCCGAGGACGTGGAATGGAGCGCAGACGGCCAGCGCTGCCAGCCGGAACTGGCGGATCGCCGGGCGTTTTTCCAGGCCAGCCTGGAGTGGATGCAGCAGCACCAACAGCCACTGGTGGTGATTCGCGGGAGCTGGGAACAACGGCGCCAGGCGGCGTTTGCCGCGGTAACCCAGTTGCTGTAGGAGCGAGCTTGCTCGCGAAAAACTCACAGGCGCCGCGTTTATCCAGAAAACACGCGTTATCGTTGACGTTTTTCGCGAGCAAGCTCGCTCCTACAGGATTTTGATTTCGAGCAGTTGCGGGCCGTCGTCGATAGGCGCAAGAAATTTCATGAAGTCTTCGCGCACCACCACCTGGCCAGCCGCCAGGAATTTGTGTTCGTGTTCGCTCAACTGTTGGTGTCGCGTTGCACCAGTTTGAGCCGCAAGCCGTAATGCGGTTAATGCGAGACCAGCCCTGCCAGCTTTTCATCGTCCTCAACGAGCAGGACCTTGCCCAGCCCCAGGTTTTCCATAAATTCCCGGTGTGGATGCGCGGATTGAAAAAGGGCCATTATAGGTGGCAAGCTGGCCGACAGAAGCCGCTGGCCAGCACCCAGCGACGAAGCTTCATGCTGTTAAGAGTTTTTAACAAATAGCCTGCAGTTTTTAACGCCATTGACAGGGAGTTCCATGCGCAAGGATTACCTGGCGTTCTTCATTTCGCTGTTCCTGTCACGGTTGGCCGACCAGATTTTGCTGTTTATCGTGCCCCTGATCGTGTTCCAGACCACTCAAAGCGTGTCGTGGGCGGGGTTGGCGTTCTTTGCCGAGTCGCTGCCGCGTTACCTGGCGTTCCCGGTGTGCGGGGCGTTGTGCGACAGGTTTTCACCGGTGCGTATCCTGCATATCAGCCAGGTGTATCGGGCCTTGGCGTGTGTGGTAGCGATGGCGTGTTATGGGCTGTTCGACGGCATCCATTGGCTGGTGATGCTGTCCGCGTTGTGCGGCGTGTTGACCACCCAGGGCATCATGGCGCGGGAAGTGGTGATGCCGCATATCTTCGGGCAGTACACCTACGCCAAGACCTTGTCCTATTCGCAAATCGCCGACCAGAGCGGGCTGGTGCTCGGCCCGTTGGTGGCGGCGCTGGTGCTGGAAGTCTGGGCGTGGCCTTGGGTGGTGCTGGGGGTGGCCGTGCTGTTTGTGCTGGCGGACCTGGCGATGCTGATCTGGCAGCGCAACACCACGGTGAACCTGGAAATACACCAACAGCACCCGGGTATCTGGCTGCAACCATTGCGCACCGCCTTCGGCCACATCTTCAGCCGGGTGGAGTTGAAGCGCATCATCGTCCTGGCGGTCGGCGTGAACCTGATAGTCGGCGTGACGCTGGCCACCTCGGCCGCCATGGTCACCGGCCACTTCGCAGCGGGCAAAAACGCCTATGCCCTGCTGCAAGCCGCCGGGGCGTTGGTCACCATTGCTATCCTGTTCTACCTGGCGCGTTCATCACTTAAGCTGAAGGTGCTGGGCGGGCTGTCGTATTCGATGATCAGCGTCGGCGCGCTGATCACCGCGCTCAGCCCCAGCGTGTGGGCCTACGCGGTGGGCTTCCTGCTGGTGAGCGGCTTCGACAAGATGTTCAACGTGTATCTTCGCAGCACCCGCCAAAGGGTGATCCCGGTGCAGGACTTCGGCAAGACAGTCGGCGTGATGACCTTGCTCAACAACCTGGCCCAGCCCCTGGCGGGCTTGCTGATTGCCGTGCTGGCAGCGCCCTTGGGCACGCCCACGGTGATCCTGCTGCTGGCGGGGATCACCGCCTTGATCGGTGTGGCCGTGGCCTCAGGCTGGCACGCCACTGTGAAAGCGGAATTCGACGTCGGGTGACTCGATCAGGTCCTGCTCGGTGGCCCGCACCCGCTCGATCACCTGGGCAATGTCCTTGGCGTCGCCGTACTGGTAGGCCAGCTTCAGGTAACCCTGGAAGTGCCGCGCCTCGCTCTTGAGCAAGCCGAAGTAGAACTTGCCGAGTTCTTCGTCCAAATGCGGCACGAGTGCTTCGAAACGCTCGCAACTACGCGCTTCGATAAAGGCGCCTACCACCAGGGTGTCCACCAGCTTAACCGGCTCATGGCTGCGCACCACCTTGCGCAAGCCCGAGGCATAACGGCCGGCGTGCAGTTGACGCAGTTCGACCTTGCGTTTTTTCATCAGGCGCATGACCTGCTCGTGGTGCACCAGCTCTTCGCGGGCCAGGCGCGACATCATGTTGATCAGGTCAACGTGGCCGTAGTACTTGGCCATCAGGCTCAAGGCGGTGCTGGCGGCTTTGAATTCGCAGTTCTTGTGGTCGATCAGCAGGGTTTCCTGATCGGCCAATGCGGCCTGCACCCAGGCATCGGGGGTGCGGCAGCCGAGGAATTCATGGATTTCGGGCAGGTTCATCGGGCTCACGGGCATAGGATACAAAAGGGCGCCGATTATACCGACCCCGCCGCAGACCACCAGCCACCGGCCTTGATGTGTATCAACATGGCGGCTGCCAGCCAGCAACTATAGTTATCCAACGCCCGCCCTTTTTGGAGATCCCGACCATGCAAGCCATCCGCAGCATCCTGGTGGTCATCGAGCCCGAGCATTCGGAAAGCTTGGCCCTCAAGCGTGCCAAGCTGATTGCCGGGGTGACCGGCGCGCACCTGCACTTGCTGGTCTGTGACAAGAAACACGAACATTCGGCGCTGCTGAGCCTGCTCAAGCAAGGCTTGACGGAAGACGGCTACAGCGTCACCACCGAGCAAGCGTGGAACGACAGCCTGCATGAAACCATCATTGATGTGCAGCAAGCCGAAGGCTGCGGCCTGGTGATCAAGCAGCACTTCCCCGACAGCCCGCTGAAAAAAGCCCTGCTGACCCCGGCGGACTGGAAGTTGCTGCGCTATTGCCCAACACCAGTGTTGCTGGTCAAGACCGCTACCCCCTGGGCGGGCGGCGTGATCCTGGCGGCCATCGACGTGGGCAACACAGACGGCGAACACCGCTCGCTACACCATTCGATCATCGACCATGGCTTTGATATCGCCAGCCTGGCCAAAGCCAAATTGCATGTCATCAGTGCCCACCCGTCGCCCATGCTGTCGGCGGCCGACCCGACCTTTCAACTCAAGGAAACCATCGAGGCGCGCTATCGCGAGCAGTGCAAGGCATTCCAGGCTGAGTTCGACGTAGACGACAGTCACCTGCATATCAAGGAAGGCCCGGCCGATGTGCTGATCCCGCATATGGCCCATAAGCTCCAGGCGGCGGTGACCATCATCGGCACGGTGGCACGCACGGGGATTTCCGGCGCGTTGATCGGCAATACGGCGGAGGTAGTGCTGGATTCATTGGAAAACGATGTGCTGGTGCTCAAACCGCAGACGCTCATGGATCACCTGCAAGAGCTGGCGACCAAGCCCTGACACTGAAGATCAACTGTAGGAGCGAGCTTGCTCGCGAAAAACGCCAACGATAACGCGCGCTTCCTGAATAAACGCGGCGCCTTTAAGTTTTTCGCGAGCAAGCTCGCTCCTACATTGACCTCGTCAGTCAGTTACCCAGCGAATCTTTCAAAAAGGCCGGGGCGATATAGCGCTGGTAATGCGCCTCGGACAAAATAAAAAACTCGCGATCAATAGCATCGCGCAATTCCGGCAGCGCCCAGTCGCGAAACTCCGGCAACAGCACCATGCCATAGGCCTCCAGGTTATTGATCACCCGGGCTCCACGGGCGATCAACTGGTAGGCCCAGCAATACTCGGACTGGTGTGGCACAAAGCGAATCTTGCGTTGCTCCAACTGCCCGCGCAGGGTCTTGGGGTCGAAAACCTCCACTTTGCCGGCCATGACCTGCACCAGCAATTGCTCAAGCCTGAGCCAGACCGCGCGTTTTTCTTCTTCGTTATAGCCGTTCCACTGGATCACTTCATGGTGGAAACGCTTGCATCCACGGCACACGAGATCGCCGTAGACCGTGGAACACAGGCCGACGCAGGGAGTCTTGATGGTTTGGTTGGGCATGGGCAGCAACACGCAAATCAGCGAAACAGTGCGCCATGTTAGCCCTTTGTCTAAGGTTGATCACCCAGCAAACTTGAGCAGGCAACTTACCTTTAGATTTTTTTTGCCGTAGAATCACCCGGCCTTGTAAGGCGCCAATAATCCGCTGGAAGCTGTTTTCAAAGCGTCACGAGCACAGTCGTTCCTTCAGAACGGTGTTGGCGCAGGTTCGACCCGCTAGGTCAGAGCCCGCGCCAACCCTCATCAGCTCCGTTCTGCAGGCGTAAAACTTTGAAAGCAGCTTCTGTAAGGAATGCCGGCAGCGCTGGCTTTGCGGCCCAAAAAGCCCCCGAGCGCATGCGTGCCGTTCATTTCTGGATGAGCGTCCCGTGGGACCACTGATGAGGGTAATAACTGTGCTTGAAGCCTACCGCAAACATATCGAAGAGCGTGCAGCACTGGGTATCGTTCCCCAGCCGCTTAACGCCGAACAAACCGCAGGCCTGGTCGAGCTGCTGAAAAATCCTCCGGCTGGCGAAGAAGAATTCCTCGTTGACCTGATCACCAACCGCATTCCACCAGGCGTTGACGAAGCCGCTTACGTCAAGGCCGGTTTCCTGTCTGCCCTGGCCAAGGGCGAAGCCACTTCCCCCCTGATCGACAAGAAACGCGCTGTTGAACTGCTCGGCACCATGCAAGGCGGCTACAACATCGTGACGTTGGTCGAGCTGCTGGACGACGCCGAACTGGCGCCCGTCGCGGCCGCCCAGCTCAAGCACACCCTGCTGATGTTCGATGCGTTCCACGACGTCGCCGAAAAAGCCCGCAACGGCAACGAACACGCCAAAGGCGTGATCCAGTCCTGGGCTGACGGCGAGTGGTTCCGCAACCGCCCTACCCTGGCCGACAAGATCAGCCTGCGCGTCTTCAAGGTCACCGGCGAAACCAACACTGACGACCTGTCGCCTGCGCCTGACGCCTGGTCCCGTCCTGACATCCCGCTGCACGCCCTGGCCATGCTGAAAATGGCCCGTGAAGGCATCGTGCCGGACGAGCAAGGCAAGACCGGCCCGATGAAGCAGATCGAAGAGATGCGCGGCCAAGGCTTCCCGATTGCCTACGTGGGCGACGTGGTCGGTACCGGTTCGTCGCGTAAATCGGCGACCAACTCGGTGCTGTGGTTCTTCGGCGACGACGTGCCTTACGTGCCGAACAAGCGTGCCGGCGGTTTCTGCTTCGGCAGCAAGATCGCTCCGATCTTCTACAACACCATGGAAGATGCTGGCGCACTGCCAATCGAATTCGACGTCACCAACATGAACATGGGCGACGTGATCGACCTGTACCCGCATGCTGGCAAAGTCTGCAAGCACGGCACCGACGAAGTCCTGACCACCTTTGAGATGAAGACTCCGGTGCTGTTGGACGAAGTCCGCGCCGGCGGCCGTATCCCGCTGATCATCGGTCGCGGCCTGACCGACAAGGCCCGCGCCGAACTGGGCCTGGGCCCTACCGACCTGTTCAAGCTGCCTGAAGCGCCTGTCGACACTGGCAAAGGCTTCACCCTGGCACAGAAAATGGTCGGCAAGGCTTGTGGCCTGCCAGAAGGCAAAGGCGTTCGTCCTGGCACCTACTGCGAGCCGAAGATGACCACCGTGGGGTCCCAGGACACCACCGGCCCAATGACCCGTGACGAACTCAAAGACCTGGCGTGCCTGGGCTTCTCGACCGACCTGGTGATGCAGTCCTTCTGTCACACCGCGGCTTACCCGAAGCCGATCGACGTGACCACCCACCACACCCTGCCTGACTTCATCATGACCCGTGGCGGTGTATCGCTGCGTCCAGGCGACGGCATCATCCACAGCTGGCTGAACCGCATGCTGCTGCCGGACACCGTCGGTACCGGTGGTGACTCCCACACCCGTTTCCCGATGGGCATCTCGTTCCCGGCCGGTTCTGGCCTGGTCGCGTTTGCCGCCGCCACCGGCGTCATGCCGCTGGACATGCCGGAATCGATCCTGGTGCGCTTCAAAGGCAAGATGAAACCTGGCATCACCCTGCGTGACCTGGTTCATGCCATTCCTTACTACGCGATCCAGGCTGGCCTGCTGACCGTAGAGAAGAAAGGCAAGAAGAACGCCTTCTCTGGCCGCATCCTGGAAATCGAAGGCCTGAATGACCTGACGCTGGAACAGGCTTTCGAGCTGTCCGACGCCTCGGCTGAACGTTCGGCTGCCGGTTGCACCATCAAGCTGTCCAAAGAGTCCGTCACCGAGTACCTGAACTCCAACATCACCCTGCTGCGCTGGATGATCGGCGAAGGCTACGGCGATGCACGCACCCTGGAACGTCGCGCCCAAGCGATGGAAGCCTGGGTTGCCAACCCGGAACTGATGGAAGCCGATGCCGACGCCGAATACGCCGAAATCATCGAGATCGACCTGTCCGAAATCAACGAGCCGATCCTCTGCGCGCCAAACGACCCGGACGACGCCCGTCTGCTGTCCAGCGTCGCTGGCGAGAAGATCGACGAAGTGTTCATCGGTTCGTGCATGACCAACATCGGTCACTTCCGCGCTGCCGGCAAGCTGCTGGAGCAGGTCAAGGGCCAGCTGCCAACCCGTCTGTGGCTGTCGCCGCCGACCAAGATGGACGCTCACCAACTGACCGAAGAAGGCTACTACGGCATCTACGGCAAGGCTGGCGCACGCATGGAAATGCCTGGCTGCTCGCTGTGCATGGGTAACCAGGCACGCGTAGAGCCGAACTCCACCGTGGTGTCGACCTCGACCCGTAACTTCCCGAACCGCCTGGGCGATGGTGCCAACGTCTACCTGGCGTCGGCAGAGCTGGCGGCCGTGGCCTCTACCCTGGGTCGCCTGCCGACCGTCGAAGAGTACATGGGCTACGCGGCGAAACTGGACACCATGGCCAGTGACGTCTACCGCTACCTGAACTTCGACCAGATCGCTGAGTTCCGCAAGATCGCAGCAAGCGCCAACATCCCGGTGATTCAAGCTTAACGGTGTGTTGATGTGAAAGGCGCCGCGTATCGCAAGGTACGCGGCGTTTTTTTATGCCTGGAATTAACCTTCACTGCTAACACAAAAAAATGTGGGAGCTGGCTTGCCTGCGATGGCGTCAGTTCAATCACCTATCTAGTGACTGATACAACGCTATCGCAGGCAAGCCAGCTCCCACACTTTTAGAGCCGTGCAGTCAGATAGACCGCATCAGGGCTCAAGCAACCAACGAATACACCAACGCCGTAATGGCAACCAAGCCGACTGCAGTCACAAACACATTCGACGCCTGCCCACGGTACTTGGCCATGGCCGGCACCTTGCGGATGGCGTACATCGGCATCAGGAACAGAATCGACGCAATCACCGGCCCGCCCAGAGTCTCGATCATGCCAAGGATGCTCGGGTTGAGCGTGGCGACGATCCAGCACACCACCAGCATGAAGGCTGCGGTCATGCGGTCCAGGGTCTTGGGTGCCGGACGGCGGCCAGTCTTGACCACCAGGCCCTTGAGGCCCTCGCTGGCGCCGATGTAGTGGCCCAGGAACGACTTGGCAATCGCCACGAACGCAATCAACGGTGCGGCAAAGGCAATCGTCGGGTTATCGAAGTGGTTAGCCAGATACGACAGGATCGACAGGTTCTGCGCTTTCGCTTCCGCCAACTGCGCGGGCGACAGGGTCAGCACGCAACTGAACACGAAGAACAGCACCATCGCCACCATCAGCAAGTGCGCGCGGGACAGGATCTGCGAACTGCGCTCCTCGGCGTGTGCGCCGTACTGGCGCTTCTGGTCCACCGCGAAGGCCGAGATGATCGGTGAATGGTTGAACGAGAACACCATCACCGGAATCGCCAGCCACAGCGTGTTGAGCAATGCCGACGGTGCCGGGACCTCACTGGCAGTGCTGAGAATGCCGCCATTCCAATGCGGCACCAGGTACACCGCCAGGAACAGCAAGGCGACGATAAACGGATACACCATCAGGCTCATGGCCTTGACGATCACTTGCTCACCGCAGCGCACCACGGCCAGCAGACCCAGGATCAACACAAACGCCAAGATCGCCCGAGGCGGCGGGAGGATATGCAGCTGGTGCTCCATGAAGCTGCTGACGGTATTGGTCAGCGCCACGCTGTAGATCAGCAGGATCGGGAAGATCGCAAAGAAGTACAGCAAGGTGATCAATGCACCGGCCTTGATACCGAAATGCTCTTCAACTACGTCGGTGATATCGGAACCTTCACGGCCGGACAGCACGAAACGGGTCAGCCCACGGTGGGCAAAGAACGTCATCGGGAAAGCCAGCAACGCCAGGATCACCAGCGGCCAGAAGCCCCCCAGGCCCGCGTTGATAGGCAGGAACAACGTACCGGCGCCAATGGCGGTACCGAATAGCCCGAGCATCCAGGTAGTGTCCTGGCGGCTCCAGCTTGTGAGCGTTGCAGGTGTCGTTGCATAGCGTTCGTCGACGCTATTGGCCTGATCATTCATCCGGTCGGATCTCCGCATTCACACGGCCAGGACGAGTCAGAAAAACCTGACAGGCAGCGCCCTGGCCGAAACAAGGGCCGGATTGTCCGGGATTCTCTTGGAGAAGCAAAGACTTAGCTGAGCAATGGTTAGGCGGTGCAGCCGTTCAGAGGCCGCCCTGAGGGGAGGATTTGGATGATTGAGGAGTCGTACAAAAAATAGCTCTTTCCCTTTAACGCACTCAACATACAAGAAGAGTCCGACAACAAGTTCAGAAGTAACCTCCTTCAAAATCATATTATTACTCATACAACGCCTCAACTGTTACAGAACCATACATAGCTATTGAGCGCGCACAAACTCACAAACTAATATCTTCGCGCACCGACCGAAAAGACGATAACAACACTTAGTCAACGTTCAAGGAGTTAGACAATGCGAAGACTCACCCTTGCAGTTACCGGCCTGCTCTTTGCAGGCTTATTAGGCGCGCCTGCCACTTACGCCAAGCCTGTTGAACCCGAGGCGGATATACGTGCCCTGGCCTCCTCGCCCCAATGGCTGACCACCAAAGTCTATATAGAGGGTGAGCCAGAAAACGACGTCAAGGCCCAGTACCCCGGCGTGGTGGGTATATCGATGTGGGACCCGCAGCGCAATCGTTATGAGTTCTTCTACACCGATACGGGGCGCTCGAAACACCCCGACGGCGGGGGCGGCTATTTCCTGGTCACTGGCGACAAACAGACCCACATCCTGGTGCCTGACCTTGGCCCGCACCGCACCATCGTCAGAAGGCTGGAAAAACTGGACAGCACCGAGTTCACGTATTCTCGCGAAGTCCCTCGCGACATGGTAGCGACCAACCCTCCCGTTAGAATTTACGTTGTACATGCCCCTTACACAGGGCCGATAAAGACTCAAATGTCAAACTAGTTGAACACCTTCTTTATATCCAGCCATAAAAACCAACAACAAACGAGGCACTTCATGATAAAGCCATATGATTCATTTAAATCGCTATTAATGCCTGCACTGCTGGCAGCGGTGCTGTTACCCAGCGCAACTACGCTACAGGCCAGCACGACACTGCCCACCAAAAGCATCGCCGCCACACCCGATAACACCGTCATGTTGACCGTGTTTCTTAAACACGACCAATCACGACCCCTGAGCGAATTGAAAGCCCAGCTGGCCAAGCAGGAATTTCACAAAGTCTTCCCGCCGGAAGGTGTCGAAGTCGTCAGCTGGAATATCACCATGGGCATCGGGCAAGTCATCGTGCTGCGTTTACCGGCGTCGCGCCTGGCACAAGTCAACCTGGCCATCGAGAACACGGCGTGGGGTGTCTACAAGACAGAATTCTTCCCGACCTACGATTTCATGCCGATCGCACAAAGAGAGCGAGCCCAGGCACGGCAAACGGGGACTGCGCAGTAGCTGGCAAACTCGCTAAGTGGCCGAGGTGCCCAGGTTTGGCTTGCGCAGCTCGCTTTGTATGGCGTTCTGCGCAATAGCCAGTTTTTCTAACAATTCAGAGGTTTCGTGGGCCGTCAGCGCCATAAGTGGGAGGTCCCAGTCATAATTCTTGATGACGTTTATCCGAAAACCACCCGCCGCATCAAATTCTGGGTACCAACCCACATCCAGTAACAATCCCTCGGCGAACTCCACCTGGAGCATATCTTCCTTTAACAGATCGACCTGCTTGGCCACTGCAATATCCTGCAGGTGCGACAGATCGTCATGGGTGACTGTGCCACCGGTAAAGTTAAGCGAGATCAATTTGTTAACCTCCTGAATTCCTGTTCAGAAATCGGGTGACCATGAATAGCACCAGCGCTGAGCTCTATCCGCACCCAGCGGCTGAGTTTGCCATGGCTGGCCCCAATGCAACGGGAGAACTCCATCACTTTCCAAGGTTTTCCATTGGTAGTGGGCGTTCCGTTTTTATAAGCCTCCCTTTCAAGCTTTTCAATAGCGATACCTGGCCTGTACTTGGCGGGACCAATCAGCGTACTGGCGATCACTGTTCTCCAGGGAACCTGGGCTGAGGGGCAGTGTTTGTAACCATACGGTGTCCATTCGATCTCTTCGGGTGTGGCAGGAACAGGTATCCATGTCGTCTCTGCTGGTGGGAAAGTCATTGAAGTCTTGCGCAAAAAAGCGGGCGCGGATGGACGGTCTGTAAAATCAGACGGGCCTTACGGGCGAGGAAATTTTTCCATCTCAATAAAACGCTCTGTCTTACAAATCCCGCATACTCATGCTCTCAAACCCTTCAGGAAGAGCCTTGCGATGCCCACCACTGTTCTGGTCCTGGTTGAAACCATCAACGAATACCTGCAAATCATCGAAAGCAGTGACTTTCATGTGATCCTGGCGCCGACGCCCGCTGAACGCGCCCAGGCGATCAAGACCCACGGTGGGCAGATCCAGGCCGTACTGACCCGTGGCCCGCTGGGGCTTTACGCCGAGGAAATCGCCGCGCTGCCCCTGCTGAAGATCATTTGCGTAATCGGTGCCGGCTACGAGCATGTGGACCTGCAGGCGGCGAGCAACCGTGGGATTGTGGTCACCAACGGTGCTGGCGTGAATGCCCCTTCGGTGGCCGATCATGCCATGGCGTTGTTGCTGGCGCTGGTGCGTGGCATTCCCCAGACAGATGCGGCGGTGCGGCGCGGCGAATGGCCGAAGGTGATGCGCCCTTCCCTGAGCGGTAAACACCTGGGGATTGTCGGGCTGGGGGCGGTGGGGATGGAGATTGCCCAGCGCGCCGCCCTGGGGTTCGGCATGGAGGTGAGTTATCACAACCGCCAACCCCGCGATGACGTGGATTACACCTACTGTGCGACGCCTGTCGAGCTGGCGCGTACCTCGGATTTCCTGGTGCTGGCTACGCCCGGCGGTGCCAGCACTCGCCACCTGATCGACCGCCACGCCCTGGACGCCCTGGGGCCGCACGGTTTTCTGGTCAACATTGGCCGCGGCAGCGTGGTGGCGACCGCCGACTTGGTCGCCGCGCTGGAACAGCGACGCATCGGCGGCGCCGCGCTGGACGTGTTTGACGATGAGCCGGCAGTACCCGATGCCCTCAAGCGCCTGAGCAATACCGTGCTGACGTCCCACGTGGCCGGGCTGTCCCCGGAAGCAGCCCATGACACGGTGCAGCGCGTCGCCGACAACCTGGTGGAATACTTTGCCGGCCGCCCCGTGCTCACACCGGTGGCCTTGCCAGCGCCTGCAAAATGACCGATCAGGCACGCTGATCACGCTTCAACACGCTAACCTATTAAGCCGCCCCGACCTTGTCGCTGGGCGGCTGTGCGCATTAGATTAGGTAATAGTCCAAGGCCTTTAGAATAAGCAGAAGGGATAAGCATGGCGCTGAACGACCAATCGACCCAGATTCGCCCAGGCGAAGAACTTGATGCCAACCTGATCGATCCCTACCTCAAGGCCCATATCCCGGGCTTGGATGGCACGCCCACCATCAGCCAGTTTCCGGGCGGTGCGTCGAACCTGACCTACCTGCTGGAATACCCCGGCCAGGAATTTGTGCTGCGTCGCCCGCCGTTTGGCCACAAGGCCAAGTCTGCCCACGACATGGGCCGCGAATACCGCATTCTCAACCAGCTCAAAGATGGCTTCCCGTACTGCCCCAAAGCCTATGTGCACTGCACCGATGAATCGGTGATCGGCGCCGAGTTCTATGTGATGGAGCGCGTCAACGGCATCATCCTGCGCTCCGACCTGCCGGCTGAACTGGGCCTGGACGCCACCCGCATCGAAGCCTTGTGCAAAAGCTTTATCGACAAATTCGTCGAGCTGCACCAGGTCGACTACACCGCCTGCGGCCTGGCCGACCTGGGCAAGCCCGAAGGCTACGTGGCGCGGCAGATTCGCGGCTGGAGCGAGCGCTATGAAAAAGCCCTGACGCCCGATGCACCAAAGTGGGAGGCGGTACGCGCCTGGCTCAACGACAAGATGCCAGCCGATCACCCCACCTCCAGCATCGTGCACAACGATTACCGCTTCGACAACGTGATCCTCGACCCGCACAACCCGATGCAGATCATCGGCGTGCTGGACTGGGAGCTCACCACCCTGGGCGACCCGCTGATGGACCTGGGCAACACCCTCGCCTACTGGATCGAGGCCGCAGACCCGGCCCCAGTGCAACTGATGCGCCGCCAGCCGAGCAACGCCCCCGGCATGCTCACCCGCCGCCAGTTTGTCGACTACTACGCCGAGCGCTCTGGCATCCAGATCGACAATTTCGATTTCTATTACACCTACGGCCTGTTCCGCCTGGCTGGGATTGTGCAACAGATCTACTACCGCTTCTTCCACGGCCAGACCCAGGACAAACGCTTCGCGCAGTTCATCCACATGAACAAACTGCTGGAGCAGATGAGCCTGAACGTCATCGGCAAATCAGCGCTCTGAGTGCAACTACAAGGAACCCTCATGTCCAAGACCAACCTGTTCGACCTCGACGGCAAGATTGCGTTTGTTTCCGGCGCCAGCCGTGGCATCGGTGAGGCCATCGCCAAATTGCTGGCCCAGCAAGGCGCCCATGTGATTGTCTCCAGCCGCAAGCTGGACGGTTGCCAGCACGTGGCCGATGCGATCATCGCCGAGGGCGGCAAAGCCACGGCCATTGCCTGCCACATTGGTGAAATGGAGCAGATCACCCAGGTATTCGCCGGCATTCGCGAACAGTTCGGCCGTCTGGATATCTTGGTCAACAACGCCGCCACCAACCCGCAGTTCTGCAACGTACTGGACACCGACCTGGGCGCGTTCCAGAAGACCGTTGATGTGAATATCCGTGGCTACTTCTTCATGTCGGTGGAAGCCGGCAAGCTGATGCGCGAGAACGGCGGCGGCAGCATCATCAACGTGGCCTCGATCAACGGCATCTCGCCGGGCGTGTTCCAGGGCATCTACTCGGTGACCAAGGCCGCTGTGATCAACATGACCAAGGTGTTTGCCAAGGAATGTGCGGCCTTTGGCATCCGTTGCAATGCCCTGCTGCCGGGCCTGACCGATACCAAGTTCGCCTCGGCGCTGGTCAAGAACGATTCGATTCTGAACATGGCCCTGGCGCAAATCCCGCTCAAGCGCGTCGCCGCCCCCAGCGAAATGGCCGGCGCGGTGCTGTACCTGGCCAGTGACGCGTCGAGCTATACCACCGGCGTTTCGCTGAATGTGGACGGTGGTTTCTTGTCCTGACGCAACTGGGTTTTTTCAGATCGATTTGCGCGTAACCTTGGCGCAGATCGATCTGTCCCAGGATGAAACATGGAACTGCACCTCGTCATCAGCGGCCGCAAGGACCTGGCTGCCCAGCTTTATCAGCAACTGCGCCAAGCCATCGCCACCGGGCGACTGTCGGCGGGCGCGCAACTGCCCCCCAGCCGACTGCTCGCCGAACAACTGGGCATCTCGCGCAAGACCGTGTCGGACACCTACGCCACCTTGACCTACGAAGGCCTGCTGATTGGCAAGATCGGTCGCGGCACCTTCGTCAATGCGTGGGCGCCACAGCCCGATCGCGTGCAAACCGCCACCGACCTGGCGTGTGCCGCCAACCTGGGCAAGTGGGCGGCACTGCCCTCACCCATGGGCCACCCCGTCCGTGAAGACATCCTGCGCTACGAATTTATCGGCGGCGCGACGACACGCCACCACTTCCCCCAGGACGAATGGCGGCGTTGCACCCAGGATGCATTGCGTCGCATCGCCCAGAACAGTGGTTTTTACAGCCAGCCAGAAGGCGTGCCCGCCCTGCGCGAAGCCATCGCCGGGCATATCGCGTTTTCTCGCGGGGTCAAATGCGGGGCCCGCGATATCGTGGTCACCAACGGGGCACAGCAGGCGCTGGACCTGATCGCCCGCGTGGTGCTTGAGCCCGGCAGCCTGGTCGCGATGGAAGACCCAGGCTACAGCCCCGCACGCCAATTGTTCGTCGCGATGGGCGCCAATGTTGCCAGTGTGGCCGTCGACAAAGAGGGCCTGCAGGTCGACCAGATCCCGGATGGCACCCGCCTGATCTATGTGACGCCGTCCCACCAATTCCCCCTCGGCATGCCCATGAGCCAGGCGCGGCGCGAGGCCCTGCTGGACCGCGCCATTGCGCTCGGCGCGATCATCATCGAAGACGATTACGACAGCGAATTCCGCTACGAAGGCCGCCCCACCGACTCCCTGCAAAGCATGGATACCCGAGGCGTGGTGACCTACGTCGGCACCTTCTCCAAAACCCTGTCGCCGGAGTTACGCCTGGGCTATGCGGTGCTGCCGCCGGCCATCCACGGTGCGGTGCTCAAGGCCAAGAAATTGACCGACCAGCACAGCGCTACCTTGCCGCAGTGGGCACTGGCCAAATTCATCAGCGAAGGTTACCTGCTCAAGCATATTCGTCGCTGTCACAGCCTCTATGCGGGGCGTCGCGAACGCATATTGCAGCGTCTGACGGGCGATCTGTCACCGTGGTTCGAGGCCGTGCCCACGGTGGCGGGTTTTCACCTGGCGGCGCTGTGCAAGGTGCCGGTCAATATTCCCTTACTGATGGAACGGGCGCGTGAGGTCGAGGTGGGGTTGTATCCCCTGGACGTGTTCTTTCACGATCTGCCGGTGCGCTCGGGGCTGATTCTGGGGTTCGGTGCCATCGAGACCCTGGACATTGACCCGGCGCTGGACAAGGTCCGCGATATTCTCCTGCAGATTGGCTAGGCGGTTTTCCGGCGCATTGGTCATTGGTGGCAAGCCCCTGGCGGCGTAGGGTGAAGCGGTCTTTCACCGGATGGAACCCTCATCATGAAACGCTTATTCGCTGCCACACTGATGCTCGCCTCCCTCAGTGCGTTTGCCCACGACCCGGTCTACAACCAGGAAACGCTCAAGGTGCTGCAAGAACACGCCTTGACTAACGTGCCGGGCAAGAAAACCATCATGCTCACCGTGGACTACGCCCCCGGCCAAGCCACCGTGCCCCACAGCCACACCGGCACCGCCGTGGCGTATGTGCTCGAAGGCCAGATTACCTCGCGGGTCAATGATGAAAAGGCGATCACCTACAAAGCCGGGCAATCGTTCTACGAGCCGGCCGGCTCGCGGCATTTCGAGTCGAGCAATGCCAGCCAGACCCAACCGGCCAAGCTGCTGGTGGTGATGGTGCTGGATGACAAGGCTGAGGTGCTTACCCCGCTTGCACAGTAACCCGCCACACCATAAATCCCTGTGGGAGCTGGCTTGCCTGCGATAGCGGTGGGTCAGTAAAAGATGAGCTGGCTGATACACCGCTATCGCAGGCAAGCCAGCTCCCACAGTTTTAACCGTGCTTCGTCAGGGACGTTTGAACAGGTTGCGCTGGTGTTCAATGCGCGGCCGGCACTCGCAACCCTCCAAGTGGTCATTGACCATCCCCATCGCCTGCATCAACGCATACATCGTGGTCGGGCCGACAAAGGTCCATCCGCGCTTCTTCAAGGCTTTCGATAACCGTACCGAAGCGGGTGACGTTGGATTGGCCGTCCAGTAAGCCATGTCCACCACTGCCGGCCGTTCTTGCGCGCCGGGTTCGAACGCCCACAGCCAGCGCGCCAGCGAGCCGGTCTCCTCCACCAGTTCACAGGCCCGGCGTGCATTGTTGATGGCCGAGACGATCTTCGCGCGATTGCGCACAATGCCCGGGTCGCTCATCAACCGCTCGACGTCCGCCTCGCCGTATTGCGCCACCCGGCGAAAATCAAAACCCTCGAAGGCCTGGCGAAAGTTTTCGCGCTTGCGCAGGATGGTGATCCATGCCATCCCCGCCTGAACCCCCTCCAGGCAGATCTTCTCGTACAGCGCGATGTCATCCGCCACCGGCACGCCCCACTCGTGGTCGTGGTAATGCAGGTACGCAGGCGCTGCAGCGCGCCAGGCGCAATAGATGCGCCCTGCTTCGTCGGTTGTCAGCCCTGGTTGGTCCATCCATCACCTCGTATGCCGAAGGCGATGATACGCAAAAAAAATTAATCCCCGCCAACCGCTCAAGCGTCGCACTTACCGACCAACTGGTCAGACCGGGACCTGCCAACCGCCAAATATTTGCTTGTGATTTGAAAAAAACCGAGCGTAGACTGGCCCCGCACTGGACTTACCGGTAAGACCACAACAATTAAGCCCTGGAACCACCAGGGCACCGAATAGAGATCCCTCCCATGCTCAGATGGTGCTCGCGTTCGATTTTCCTGCAAGTCGTGATTGGCCTGATGCTCGGCATCGCCTGCGGCCTGGCCCTTCCCGAATTCTCCTCGCAACTCAAACCCTTGGGTGACGGCTTCATCAAGCTGATCAAAATGCTGATTGGCCTGATCGTGTTCTGCGTGGTGGTCAGCGGTATTTCCGGCGCGGGCGACTTGAAGAAGGTCGGGCGCATCGGCCTCAAGTCGGTGATCTATTTTGAGATGCTGACCACCGTCGCTCTGGTGCTCGGCCTGATCATGGCCTTCAGCACCGGCATCGGCAGCGGCGCCAATATTCACCTGGAGCAACTCTCTTCCGCCGGTTTGAATGAACTGGCCGACAAGGGCCAGCACATCCGCGGCACCAGCCAGTTCCTGATGGAGTTGATCCCCAACTCGGTGATCGGTGCGTTTGCCGACAACAACGTGCTGCAAGTGCTGCTGTTCTCGGTGCTGTTCGGCAGCGCTTTGAACCTGGTGGGCGAAGCGGCCAGCGGCATCTCGCGGCTGATCAATGAATTGAGCCATGTGATCTTCCGCATCATGGGCATGATCGTGCGCCTGGCGCCGATTGGCGTATTCGGTGCCATCGCGTTCACCACCAGCACCTACGGCCTGGACTCGCTGCAACACCTGGGCAGCCTGGTGGGGCTTTTCTACCTGACCTGCTTTGCCTTCGTGGCGGTCATTCTCGGGCTGGTGATGCGCCTGTCGGGCCTGCGCATGTGGCCGCTGCTCAAGTACCTGCGCGAAGAGCTGCTGATCGTGATGGGCACCGCTTCATCCGACGCGGTGTTGCCGCAGATCATGCGCAAGCTGGAACACCTGGGCATTGGCAGCTCCACCGTGGGCTTGGTGATTCCCACCGGCTACTCGTTCAACCTCGACGGTTTCTCCATCTACCTGACCCTGGCCATCGTGTTTATCGCCAATGCCACCGGCACACCGCTGTCGATGACCGACTTGCTGACCATCCTCCTGGTATCGTTGATCACCTCCAAGGGCGCCCATGGCATTCCCGGCTCGGCGCTGGTGATCCTGGCGGCAACGCTCACGGCGATCCCGGCGATTCCGGTGGTAGGCCTGGTGTTGGTGCTGGCGGTGGACTGGTTCATGGGCATCGGCCGGGCGCTGACCAACCTGATCGGCAACTGCGTGGCCACCGTGGCGATTGCGCGCTGGGAAAAAGACATTGATATCCAGCGTGCCAACAAGGTGCTCGACGGCCAGCAAGGCTATGCCTTCCAGGCCAAGAAGCCGGTGGTGCCGGCGCATCAGGAGTTCTAACAACGTTACCGCTGCCCCCTGTAGGAGCGAGCTTGCTCGCGAAAAACTTCAAGACACCGCGAGCATCCAGGCTGCCCGCGCTATCGTTGACGATCTTCGCGAGCAAGCTCGCTCCTACAGATGGCGGGATTTATTCATTATCAAGGAGCGCACGACGTGATCAGCACCTCAACCGTCGTCAATTCAGTGGTAGAAAAACTGCGCGCCGCCTTGGCGCGAGGCCAGTGGCGCCGCGGTGAAATGCTGCCCGGTCAACGCGAACTAGCCGAACAGCTGGGCATCAGCCGTCCGAGCCTGCGTGAAGCGGTGATCGTGCTGGAGACCCTCGGCCTGGTGCGTTCCATGCCGGGCAAAGGCGTGATCGTGCTGGAAACCAGCGTCAGCGAGCCGCAATCGAGCGACACCGTGGCCGATGCCAGCCTCGAGGACATCCTGCAACTGCGCTACACCCTCGAACCGTTCATCGTCGGCCTGGTAGCCCAGTCCATCAGCAGCAAGGAAATCGGCCAACTGCGCCTGACCTTGATGGACATGCGCGAGGCCCTCGATGCCGGCGATGCCGAAGCCGGCATGAACGCCTATATCGACTTCCATGAAGAACTGTTCGCCCTGACTTCCAACCCGATCTTTCAGAACGTGGTGCAGCAAACCAGCACCGCGCTCAAACAAAGCGCCCAAGTATTGCGCAACTCCCCTGAACACCTGGCCGAACGCCTGCAAGAAAACGAAGCCGTGGTACGCGCCATCCGCAACAAGAACAGCGCCCTGGCCAGTGCCGAAATGCGCCGGCACATCCTGCAGGAAGGCCTGCGCATGGGCATTCGCTTGAATATCCCGGACGACCATCTGGGCAGTTGATTTTCGGAGACCGGCCATGAACGCTCACGCCCTGCAACGCAATTGCACCCTCACGTCCCTACGCTGGACGCCCGAAAAAAAGCCCTCGGTGGACGATATCTACCCGCGCTTGTTCGACGCCATCCTTGAGCAACGCATTGCGCCCGCCAGCCGCTTCACCGAAGAAGGCCTGGGCGAACTCTTTGGCGTGAGCCGCAGCGTGATTCGCCGAGTGCTCGCCAAGCTGTCCCATCAGCAAGTGGTCATCCTGCGCCCCAACCAGCGCGCCCAGGTGGCCGCGCCGGATGCCCAGCACACACGGCAGATCCTGGAAGCCCGGCGCCTCACTGAAATCACCGTGGTGCAACTGGCCTGCGCCCAGGCCACCGCGATGCAGATCCGCCAACTGCGCGAGCTGATTGCACAGGAGCGCGACGCTATCGAGCGTGACCAGCGGGGGCCGGCGATCCGGTTTTCGGGAGAGTTTCATCTGCAACTGGCGCACATGGCAGGCAACGCGCCGTTGGCCCAGTTTCTCAACAGCCTGGTGCCGTTGACGTCGTTGATCATTGCGCAATTTGAAGCAAAGGCCTGCACGTATTGTGCGTGGCAGGAGCATGTGGCGATTGTGGATGCCGTGGAACAGCGCGACGCCCACACAGCTGTCGCCCTGATGACCCAGCACCTGGATCACCTGGAAACCCGACTACTCACACACCACTGATCCCCAGTGAATGAAGATCAACCTGTGGGCTGGCTTGCCTTAATGCCATTGTAGGAGCGAGCTTGCTCGCGAAAAGCTCACAGGCGCCGCGTTCATTCAGCAAGCACGCGTTATCGTTGACGTTTTTCGCGAGCAAGCTCGCTCCTACAGAAGGTGGCAAACCAGCTCCCACATTGATCGCATTCCAGATCAAATAAAAAAGCCCCCGCATCTCACGATGCGGGGGCTTTTGGTTTAGCGAGGCATCAAGCCGGTTGCAACACCGACTGGCCACTCAACGCCAGGTCCAGCAACTCACGGTTGGCCACCGCGTACATGGCGTAGTCCGTGCCCACTGCAGCACGAATTTCCACCATCATCGCGCGCCAGCGATCCGCCATGTCCTGGTGCTGCTCAAGCCACAGGGCCACGCGGGCTTCCATGTCTTGTGGCGCATCGGCCATTTGCAGGACCGAAATGGTGATCGCCCGTTGCTGCCAGTCCACGTCGTCGCGGAAGGCTTCGCGGGCCTGGGCCTGCCAGTTGTTGGCCACTGGCAGATCGCTGATCTGCTGCAGGTACCACGGCAGGTCCAGGGCACTGCCAACGGCGAAGTAGGCCTTGGCCACTTCGGCGGCGTCATGCCCGGTCACGTCGGCGGCTTCGATGATCGGCAGCAAGGTGTACAGGTGGGTAGTACCTGCAACCATGCGCGCCAACAGCTCCGGTACGCCGGCCTGGGTGTAGGCCTGGTAGCGGTTCTGCCAGCCTTCGCGGGTCGGGCCTTCCAACAGTTCGTCGAGCTTGAGGCCCAGCGCGGCCAGGTGCGGACCGAAGTGCGCGGTGTCACGCCCGGCGTCTTGCTCGTTGCGACGGCTGCGCAGGAACCAGCGCGTAGCGCGACGGCCCAGGCGCATCAGTTCATCCATCAGCTCCAGTTGCACGTCAGCGGAAACCTGGTGGTCCAGGGCTTCAATCTGACGGAACCAGTGCGGAAGATGGAAGATGTCCCGCACGATCACATACGCGCCCGCCACGTTCGCCGGGCTCATGCCGGTCGACTCTTTGAGTCGTTGAACGAAGGTGATGCCCATGTGGTTGACCAGGTCGTTGGCGATCTGGGTGCTGACGATCTCGCGCTTCAGGCGATGGCGACGCATGGCTTCGCCGAACTTGGCCACCAGGCTCGGTGGGAACGCGGTCTCCATGTCGCGGGTCAGGTACTCGTCATCCGGTACCAGCGACTTGAGCAACGCTTCCTTGAGGTCGATCTTGCTGTAGGAGATCAGCACCGACAATTCCGGACGGGTCAGGCCCTTGCCAGTGGAGGCGCGCTCGGTGAGCTGCTCTTCGGTCGGCAGGTACTCGATGGCACGGTCCAGCTTGCCACGGCCTTCCAGGTCGCTCATCAGGCGCTTGTACTCGGCAGCACGCTCATAAGCCTTGCGCGCGGCCAGGGACAGGGCCTGGGTCTGCTTGTAGTTGTTGCCCAACACCAGGTTGCCGACTTCGTCGGTCATGCTCGCCAGCAGCTGGTTGCGCTGCTTGTCGGTCATGTCACCGGCCTGCACCACTTCGTTGAGCAGGATCTTGATGTTCACTTCGTGGTCGGAGCAATCCACGCCACCGGCGTTGTCGATGAAGTCGGTGTTGGAACCGCCGCCATTGAGGCCGAATTCCACCCGGCCCAGCTGGGTCATGCCCAGGTTACCGCCCTCGCCCACTACCTTGCAGCGCAGCTCGTTGCCATTGACGCGCAGTGCGTCGTTGGCCTTGTCGCCCACGTCGGCATGGCTCTCGGTACTGGCCTTGACGTAAGTACCGATACCGCCGTTCCACAACAGGTCCACCGGCGCCTTGAGCAAGGCGTTGAGCAGTTCGGTCGGGGTCAGCTTGTCGGCCTGGATGTCGAAGCGTTCTTTCATCTGTGGCGAGATGGCAATGCTCTTCGCGCTGCGCGAGAAGATACCGCCACCTTCGGACATGATGCTGGTGTCGTAGTCGGTCCAGGCCGAACGCGGCAGCTCGAACAAGCGCTTGCGCTCGACGAAGCTGGTGGCCGGGTTAGGGTTCGGGTCGATGAAGATATGCAGGTGGTTGAACGCTGCGACCAGTTGCAGTGTGTCCGACATCAACAAGCCGTTACCGAACACGTCACCGGCCATATCGCCGACGCCCACCACGGTGATGCTGTCTTCCTGCACATTGATGCCGCGCTCACGGAAGTGACGCTGTACACCCACCCACGCGCCCTTGGCGGTGATACCCATTTTCTTGTGGTCGTAGCCGGCCGAACCACCGGAAGCGAACGCATCGCCCAGCCAGAAGCCGTAGTCGATGGCAATGCCGTTGGCGATGTCGGAGAAGGTCGCAGTGCCCTTGTCCGCCGCCACCACCAGGTACGGGTCATCGTCGTCATGGCGCACGACGTTGGCCGGCGGCACCAGGGCGCCGTCTTTCAGGTTGTCGGTGATGTCCAACAGGCCAGAGATGAAGATGCGGTAGCAGGCGATGCCTTCGGCCGCGATCTCGTCCCGGCTGCCGCCCAATGGCAGGCGACGCGGCAGGAAGCCGCCCTTGGCGCCCACCGGCACGATCACCGAGTTCTTCACTTGCTGGGCTTTTACCAGGCCGAGCACTTCGGTGCGGAAGTCTTCTTCACGGTCGGACCAGCGCAGGCCGCCACGGGCCACGTTACCAAAGCGCAGGTGCACGCCTTCGACCCGTGGCGAGTACACGAAGATTTCAAACTTCGGCACGGGCTTGGGCAGCTCGGGGATGGCACGCGGGTCGAACTTGAAGCTGAAGTACGACTTGTTCTGGCCGTTGGCATCGGTCTGGTAGAAGTTGGTACGCAGGGTGGCCTTGATCAGGTCCAGGTAGCGACGCAGGATGCGGTCTTCGTTGAGCACCTGGACGTCGTCCAGGGCGCTGAGGATCGCTTGCTCCAGGCGTTGCTGCTTGTCTTCCAGGTCGTCGGCAGTGAGCTTGCGCGCCAGGTAGAAGCGGGTCTTGAACAACCTTGTCAACTCGCGGGCGATGTCGGTGTGGTTGTTCAGGGTGCTGGCGATGTAACCCAGGTCGAAGCCCAGGCGAATCTGCTTCAGGTAACGGGCATAGGCACGCAGCAGCGCCACGTCGCGCCATGGCAGGCCGGCGGTGAGGACCAGGCGGTTGAACGCATCGTTCTCGGCATCGCCATGCACGATGTGCACGAACGCATCCTGCAGGGTGTCGTTGAGCTGCTGGATATCCAGGTTCACGCCTTCGGCGGCGATGAACGCAAAGTCATGGATCCAGAACTCACGGCCATTGGCGTGACGCAGGCGATACGGGAACTCGCCCAGCACACGCAGGCCGAGGTTTTCCAGAATCGGCAGCACGTCGGACAGCGCCAGCGGGGTGTCAGCGTGGTAGAGCTTGCAATGCAGTTCGCGCTGGCCGGAGACCTGGCCCAGCGGCTGATAGAAGCTCATCACCAACGGGTTGGCTTCGGTCAGGCTGTTGAGGTGCTGCATGTCGACCACAGCCGAATGCGCGGCGAAACGCTCGCGGTAGCCGGCCGGGAAGCCTTTGGGGAAGTCCGCCAGCACGTTGGTGCCCTGGGCTTCGCCGAAGCTTTCCACTACCAGGCTGGCGTAGTCGTCCTGCCAGCTGCGGCAGGCCTGCACCACTTCTTTTTCCAGCTGCAGCGGGTCGATGTCCAGGCGGTTCTTGGGGTCAACCCGCAGAATCAGTTGCACACGGGCCAGCACGGACTCGGAGAAGAAGGTCCAGAACTCGCAGTCCGAAGCCTTCAAACGGTCCATCAGCACTTGCTGGATCTTCTGGCGCACTTCGGTGGAATAGATGTCGCGTGGCACGTAGGCCAGGCAGTAGCAGAAACGACCGTACGGGTCTTTGCGCAGGAACACGCGGATCTTGTTGCGCTCCTGGATCTGCACAATCGACATCACGGTGCTGAACAGCTCGTCGACCGGGGTCTGGAACAGGTCGTCACGGGGCAGTACTTCAACCACCTGGGCAAGCTCTTTACCCAGGTGCGCCTTGGCCTGGAAGCCCGAGCGACGTTCGATCTCGGCCACTTTGCGACGGATGTAAGGGATGACTCGCACGCTTTCGCCATACACCGAGGAGGTGTACAGGCCCATGAAGCGGTGTTCCTTGATGACCTTGCCGTCGGCGCTGATCTCGCGGATCGATACGTAGTCCGGGTAGGCCGGGCGATGCACGCGGCTTGGGTGCGCGGCCTTGGCGAACGACAGCACGGTCGGCTCGCGCAGGTAGGCCACGGCGTAGTCTTCGATGCGCAGGTCTTCGGCGGTGAGGCCGGCGCGCAGCAGCTTGGTCAGACCGAGGAAGGAGTTGGCGTCATATTCGATATGACCGCCGTCCGCCTCGTCACGTACCACGAACTCTTCGTAGCCCAGGAAGGTGAAGTGGTTGCCCACCAGCCATTCGAGGAAGTTCTTGATCTCGGCTTTTTCTTCGCCGTCGATGGCGAACGCGCTGGCGTCGATACCGGCCAGCAGGTCCTGGACCTTGGCTTTCATCGGTTCGAAATCGGCCACGGCCACGCGCACTTCGCCCAGCACCTGCTCAAGCTCTTTGCTCAGCACGTTCAGTTCGGCGGCGTTGGCGCAGCGGTCGATCTCCAGGTACATCAGCGATTCTTGCAGGATGCCTTCGCCCTGGGTGCCCTTGGGCAGGATTTCCAGCAGCTCGCCCTTGCTGCCACGACGCACGCTGAGCACGGTGGTTTGCAGGGTATGGATGCTGTAGCCACGGCGGTTCAGCTCGGTGCGTACCGAGTCCACCAGAAAGGGCAGGTCATGGTGCAGCACTTCGACCGCGGTGTGGGTCGATTGCCAGCCATGACGTTCGTAATCGGGGTTGTAGACACGCACTTGCGGTTGGGTGTGATCAAAGCGCTCAAGCAGGCGCCAGGCAGACAGGGTGCAACCGGCCAGGTCGGAAAGGCGACGCTGGGTCAGTTCGTCCAGAGAAATGATGCCGAAGAATTGCTCAGCGAACAGCGCCACTTGTGGCAGTGCCTGTTCGCTGATGTGCTGCGCCAGTGCCGCTTGCAGTTGGTGCTGGAAGTCGGCCTTGCTGGCTGCGGTGAAGAACGCCATCTGTGGTACTCCGCTTGGGCTTGTTATTGATGAAAGCGTCGCGTGTTATCCCCTTGCGGGGAGACCGTCAGCTCTGTTCGCTGGTGTGCTGACAAGCACCTTAAACGAATCAGGGTGACAGGTGGGTGAAGCTGGACAGGACAGTCAGGTCACATACAACTTCCATACGGCATGCCGTTGGCCAGATGACGATACGACGGGCAGGTCAGGCGCCTGGCACAGGGCACATCCGTTGCGCAGCTTAACGAGTGTAGGAAGAACGCTGCTTGCGACGCTGCGACATATTCGGTCATCGGTAAGCAGGGTGTCGGTTGCAACTTGGGCAACCTCGGATTTTCGGTAGAAAATCTTGCTACTTTGCACACCATCAGTACCAGAAATGACCGATCCGGCCCGTCAGGTCATGCACAAGTTCCGACACAGGATGAAGCACAAAATTCGCCGCAGTGGCACAATTGCCCTCCCCCACACAGGATTGCCCCATGCTGCAGCTGAAAACCGACGCCCTGATGGCCACTCCGTGCGACGACGAAGAAGACAACATGGCCATGCTTTGCTGTCACGGCAAGAACGGCGAAATGTTCATGCTCACCCGTTACCCGGATGAAGATGAAGTGGAGCTGACCTGGGATTACGAGCCTTCGACCCTCGATGGGCTGAAAGTGACGTTGGGCGACACCACCTTATTGATCGAACTGGCGGCCGGCGATGCAGATGCCTTGGGCGGCAAGGACCAGTTGGAGATCACCCACAGCACCGCTGCGGCAGACATGGCCGAAGTGCAGGAAACCCTGCAGAACATCCTCGAGGGCACCGGCACTTTCATTCGGATCTGAATGCATCGAAGACCCCATATGGGAGCTGGCTTGCCTGCGAAGACGGCCTGACAGTCAACGCAGTTGGACCGTGTACATATCCATTCCTGCGGTAACGGCCACTTAGGGTTCCGCTCTGACAGCGGCTCACTTTTGAAAAGCGCAAAAGTAAGCAAAACGCTCTTGCCCCACCACTCGGCACCTCGCTTAGGCTCGGTGTGCCCGTAATCCGCCAGTGATTTGCGGGGCCGCCGCCACGCGCCATCCATGGCGCGGGGCGGCTAAACCGGCATCCCTGCCGGTTTACCCCCCAAATCCCTGTCGAATTCCGGCCAGCGTGGTTTGACGGGGCGCCTGAGATCAAAAGCAAGATCAAGAGCGGCTCGCTTCGCATCGTGGAGTGTGTGGCCGGGCGCGGTCAACTGTGGGAGCTGGCTTGCCTGCGAAGGTATCGACTCGGTGTGCCTGAATCACCGAGTTGACTGGATCGCAGGCAAGCCAGCTCCCACAGTGACCGTGCTTTACCTGCCCAGACGCTTACTATCCCATGCGTTTTGCTAAAAATACCCATCAAGCCGTTAGTCGCCGCACCCCGCGATGCATTAAAGTAAACGCCCCAGGCCCGGTGTTCTGTCACAACACCCAGGCTCATCTTTCCAGGAACCGTCATCGATGGAACATCGTGAAGCGCTGCTTGCGCTGCGAACCTTTCTTTCTACGCAGATTCTCGGCCAGGAAAAACTCATCGATCGCCTGCTGATCGCCCTGCTTGCCGACGGCCATATGCTGGTCGAAGGCGCACCGGGGCTGGCCAAGACCAAGGCGATCAAGGAGTTGGCCGAAGGGATCGAAGCGCAGTTCCATCGTATCCAGTTCACCCCCGACCTGTTGCCCGCCGATATCACCGGCACCGAAATCTATCGCCCGGAAACCGGCAGCTTCGTGTTCCAGCAGGGGCCGATCTTTCATAACCTGGTGCTCGCGGACGAAATCAACCGTGCCCCGGCCAAGGTGCAGTCGGCCTTGCTGGAGGCCATGGCCGAGCGCCAGGTCAGCGTGGGCCGTAGCACTTACGAGCTGTCGCCGCTGTTTTTGGTGATGGCCACGCAAAACCCCATCGAGCAGGAAGGCACCTACCCGCTGCCCGAAGCCCAGCTCGACCGGTTCCTGATGCACGTCAAGATCGGCTTCCCGGACGCCGCCGTCGAGCGCCGTATCCTGCAGCAAGCCCGTGGCGAAGCACTCAATGGCGAAACCAAACCCGAGCGCCGGGTCAGCCAGCAGGCCATCTTTGCCGCGCGCAAGGAAATCCTCGGCCTGTACATGGCCGATGCCGTGGAGGAATACTTGGTGCAACTGGTGATGGCCACGCGCACCCCTGCCAAGTTCGACCCGGAAATGGCCGAGTGGATCGCCTACGGCGCCAGTCCAAGGGGCTCCATCGCCCTGGACCGTTGCGCCCGCGCCCATGCCTGGCTGGCCGGTCGCGATTTTGTCAGCCCCGAAGACATCCAGGCGGTGCTGTTCGACGTGCTGCGCCACCGCATCATCCTGTCGTTCGAGGCCGAAGCCGCCGGTGTTGACCAGGACCGCGTGGTGCAACGCATTCTCGACGTCGTTGCCGTCGCTTGAAGTCGATGAACGCAAGCGATGGCATCCGCGTAACCCTCAGTGAATTGATTGAGATGCGCCACCGCGTGCGTGAGGTGCAGTTGTTCTCCACGCCAGGCCAACGCAGCCCGCTGGTTGGCCTGCACCACTCCAAGCTGCGCGGGCGTGGCGTCGATTTCGACCAGGTGCGCGTGTACCAGGCCGGCGACGACGTGCGTACCATCGACTGGCGCGTGACGGCGCGTACCCAGGAGCCGCATACCAAGCTGTTCCACGAAGAGCGCGAACGGCCGATTTTCATCATGGTGGAGCAAAGTTGCCGGCTGTTTTTCGGCTCGGGGCAAATGTTCAAGTCGGTGCTTGCCGCCCAGGCCGCCAGCCTGATCGGTTGGGCCGCCCTGGGCCATAACGACCGGGTGGGCGGGCTGGTGTTCGGCGACAGCGAGCACTACGAGATCAAGCCACGGCGCAGCAAGCAGAGCCTGTTGCAACTGCTTAACCGGCTGGTGCGGGTCAACCAGAGCCTGAACACCGAGCGTCAGCCGGAAGCTGACGCCCTGGGCATGGCCTTGCGCCGTGGCCGCGAGGTGCTGCGCCCGGGCAGCCTGGTGGTGGTGATCTGTGATGAGCGCGCCCTCACCGAAGGTGCCGAGCAACAGCTGAGCCTGTTGGCGCGCCATTGCGACCTGCTGTTATTGCCGATCTCCGACCCGCTGGACCACGCCCTGCCCGCCGCCGGGCTGCTGCGTTTCGCGCAAAGAGGCGCGCAACTGGAATTGGACACGCTGAATATCGACCTGCGCCAGGCCTACAAGGCCCAGGCCGAAGCACGTATCGCCCGCTGGGAACTGCTCGCGCAGAAACTGCGGCTGTTGTTGATGCCCTTGAGCACCCAGAGTGAAATGGTCGAGCAACTGCGCGAATACCTCAACCCGCAACGCCCGGTAAAAAAACCATGAGCAGCCTGGACCAACTGCAACCGCTGATCGCCCCGCCCGCCATTGGCTTCTGGCCACCTGCGCCGGGCTGGTGGCTGTTGCTGCTGGTGATCCCCCTGCTCGGTTGGGGCTTGTGGTGGCTGCGCCGTTTCCTCCCGGCCCGCCGCCCCGTGGCCCGTGCCGAACAACCGCTGGACCCGTTGCGTATCGCCGCCCTGGCCGAGTTGGCTTTGATGCCCAAGCCCTATGACGGCGCACCTGCGGGCGCCTGGTTGCAGCAACTCAACGGCCTGCTCAAGCGTCTGTGCCGTAACGACTACCCTTATAGCCAGAGCCACACCCTCAACGGGCGCAAATGGCTGGCCTTCCTGGACAACCGCTGCCCCGCCGCCGGCCTGACGCGCTGGATGGTGTTGGTGGAAGGCGCCTACAAGCCCGAATGCAAGCTCGACGACAAAGCCATCGCTGGCCTGACCCAAGCCGTCGACACCTGGATTCGCAAACATGTTTGAGTTCGCCTGGCCGTGGATCTTCGCCCTGTTGCCACTGCCGTGGATCATGCGCCTGGTGCTGCCTGTGGCCGACAGCGGCGAACCGGCGCTCAAAGTCAGCTACCTCAGCGACCTCGAAGGCCTGGCCCGCCGCCGTGCCCGGGTCAACCTCCCCGGCTGGCGCCAGCAAGCCCCGTTCGTAGTGCTGTGGTTGCTGCTGTTGACCGCCGCCGCCCGCCCGCAATGGCTGGGCGAACCCTTGCCGATTGCTGCCAGCGGCCGGGATTTGCTGGTGGCGGTGGACGTCTCCGGCTCCATGGACTTTCCCGATATGCATTGGCAGGACGAAGACGTGAGCCGCCTGGCCCTGGTCAAACACCTGCTGGGAGACTTTCTGGAGGAGCGTGAAGGTGACCGCGTGGGCCTGATCCTGTTCGGCAGCCAAGCCTACCTGCAAGCGCCCCTGACCTTTGACCGCCGCACCGTGCGCACCTGGCTGGATGAAGCGCGCATCGGCATTGCTGGCAAGAACACCGCCATCGGCGACGCCATCGGCCTGGCCCTCAAGCGCCTGCGCCAACGCCCGGCGCAAAGCCGCGTGCTGATCCTGGTCACTGACGGCGCCAACAACGCCGGGCAGATCGACCCGTTGACCGCCGCGCGCCTGGCGGCTGAAGAAGGCGTGAAAATCTACCCGATCGGCATCGGCGCCGACCCCGAGCAAACCGGCTCCCTGGGAATCCTCGGCGTAAACCCTAGCCTGGACCTCGACGAACCGGCGCTCAAGGCACTGGCCGAGGCCACCGGCGGCCAATATTTCCGCGCCCGTGACGGCGAGGAACTGCTGAAGATCAAGGACACCCTCGACACCCTTGAACCCGTGGAGCAACAACCCACCCAGGCCCGCCCGGCCCAGGCGCTGTACAGCGGCCCGTTGGCCCTGGCGTTGATCTTGAGCCTGTTGCTGGTGATCCAGGAACGCTGGCCGAACAACGCCTTGCAGCGAGGCTTCAATAGGCTATCGAGCAGGGGCATCTTTTTGCAGCAACACCCTGAATGGCGCCAGCGTCTGCAACGCCTGCGTTTGCGGAGGCGTCGATGATCGCGCTGTGGCCGCACTGGTTACGCCCCTGGTGGCTGTTATTGCTGCCCCTGCTTGGCTGGTTGCTGTGGCAGCTGTGGCATCGGCAAAAGCGCGCCGGGCGCTGGCAGATGATCCTGCCGCCGGCGTTCCATGCCGAGTTGCTCAGTGGTGGTAATGGCCGCGAGAGTAAATCGCCGTGGGTGGTGCTCGGCATCGCCTGGCTGCTGGCCGTGCTGGCGTTGCTGGGCCCCAGTTGGCAACGGGTTGAACAGGCCAGCCAGAAACCTTCCGACCCCTTGGTGGTGCTGCTGGAACTGACCCCGCAAATGCTCGCCACCGACAGCCCGCCCAACCGCCTGGAGCAGGCGCGGCGCAAGCTGTATGACTTGCTGCAAGCGCGCACCGATGCGCAAACAGCCATCATCGTGTATGCCGGCAGCGCCCACACCCTGGTGCCGCTGTCCGATGACCTGGCCACCAGCCGCAACCTGTTGGAAGCCCTGCGCCCCTCGATCATGCCCGAGCCCGGCCATCGAGCCGATCTGGCCGTGGAAAAAGCTCTGGGGTTGCTCAAGCAAGGCGGCCTCGGCCAGGGGCGCCTGCTGCTGATCGGTTCCTCACTGTCCAAACAAGAGCGCCAAGGTATCCGCCTGCAACTGCAAAGTGCCCAGGCTCCGACGTTGTCGATCCTCGGCATCGGCAGTCGCGAAGGCACGCCGGTGACTCAGGAAAGCGGCGAGTTCCTCAAGGACGACCAGGGCGCGATTCTGGTGCCACGTCTCGACAGCCCGACCCTCAAGGCGTTCGCCAGCGAAATGGGCGGCCGCTACCGTGCGGCGCGTCTGGATGACAAGGACCTGCGCCAACTCGGCATGCTCGACAGCGCCCAAGCCCTGCGCGACGACGGCCAACGGCTGCGCCTGGACAGCTGGGCCGACCAGGGTTACTGGCTGCTCTTGCCGTTGTTGCTACTGGCCGCGTGCGCCGGGCGTCGCGGCTGGCTGTTCTGCCTGCCCTTGCTGCTGATGGGCGCGCCGCAACCCAGCTACGCCTTCGGGCTGCAGGACCTGTGGCTGCGCCCCGACCAACAAGGCCAGTACCTGCTCAAGCACAAACGCCCGGCCGAAGCCGCCGAACACTTTCAGGACCCACAGTGGCAAGGCGTGGCGTTGTACGAGGCCGGGAATTACGCCGAGGCCATCAAGCGGTTTGCCCAAGGCAGCGACGCCTATTCCCACTATAACCGTGGCAATGCCTTGGCCAAGGCCGGTGAGCTTGAAGCCGCCATTGATGCCTATGAACAAGCCCTGGAAGCACAGCCCGATTTGCAACCGGCACTGAAAAACAAAGCCCTGGTTGAAACCCTGATGCAGGAGCAAGCGCAGCCCGAGCCAGACCCGCCAGCAAAAAACGAAGATGACGAAACCGCCCAACCCAGCCAAACTGCGCAACCGGGTGCCAGCGCACAAACGGCCCAGGGCGGCGAGCAATCGTCCCACGGCCAGGGCGAAGCGGGCACCACTGAGACTCAGACAGCCGCCACGCCACAGCCTGGCGGTAATGAAGTGCCAGGCAGCGAACTGGGCGACGAGCAAACCACCACGCCGCCACTGCGCCCTGCCGATACGCGGCTTGAAGGCGAGCGCCGCCAAGCGCTGGAGCAATGGTTGCAGGAGATCCCGGACAACCCCGGCGAGCTGTTGCGCCGCAAATTCTGGTACGAACAGCAACAACATCAGGACACCACTCGATGAGCCGCCGCACCACCCTTTTGCTCCTGCTCGCGTTGTCGGCAGGCCACGCCCAGGCGGCGGACCTCGTCGCGAGCGTAGACCGCAGCCGCCTCAATTCCGGGGAAACGGTGGAGCTGACGGTGCAATCGAGTGATGTGACCCAGTTCGGCAAACCGGACTTGTCGCCCCTGGACGCGCAGTTCGAAGTCAGCGGCACCCGCCAGATCAACCAACTCACCACACTGGACGGCGACAACCACGCAACTACCCGCTGGATCATCACCCTGCTGCCCAAGGTGAACGGCAACGTCGTCATCCCACCGCTGCAAGTGGGCGCACTCAAGACCCAGCCGATCACCCTGCAAGTGGTGGAAAGCGCCAGCCAGAACATCAGCGCTGAACTGGCCCCGGTGTTCATCGAAGCCAACCTCGACCAGACCAGCGTATACGTGCAAGCCCAGGCCCTGTTGACCGTTCGCGTGTACCACTCGGTGTCGCTGTATGACGACAGCAGCCTCACGCCTTTGCAGATACCGGACGCACGTGTCGAACAACTGGGCGAATCACGCACCTATGAGAAGGTCATCAACAGCATCCGCCATGGCGTGATCGAAACCCGCTACGCCCTCTACCCGCAACACAGCGGCGCCGTGGTGATTCCGGCACAGACCTTCAGCGCCACCCTGGTGGAATCGCGACCGCCCCAGCAGAACACCTTGCAGGGCACCAAGCCGGGCAAGATGATTCACGTCAGCTCCGCACCCTTGCCCTTGACGGTCAAACCCAAACCGGACGCCTACCCCGCCGACGCCCCCTGGCTGCCCGCGCGCAGCCTGAGCTTGAGCGAAGGCTGGAACCCCACGCCGGACCACGTGCAAGTCGGCGATTCCCTGACCCGCAGCCTCACCGTGGAGGCCGAAGGCCTGTCCAGCGCACAGCTGCCAGCGCTGCCCGGCACCGAGGTCAACGGCCTGCGCCGCTACCCCGACCAACCGGTGATGGCTAACCGCACCAGCGACCGCGGCCTGACCGGCAGCCGTGAAGACCGCGAAGCCCTGGTGCCGACCCGCGCCGGCGAGCTGGAACTGCCCGCCGTGGAAGTGGTGTGGTGGAACACCCACGAAGATCACCTGGAACGCACCAGCCTGCCGGCGCGCACCGTGCACGTGGCGGTGAACCCCAGCCTGGTGGTAGACGCCCCGGCCACACCGACCATCATCACCGCGCCGGACGATGACCGCCTGTGGCTATGGCAACTGAGCACACTGATGCTGGCCTGCACCACCCTGCTGGGCTTTGGCCTATGGTGGCGCGCACGCCGGCAACCGGCCGTGCAACGCGCCGCCCAAACCGGCCCCAGCCCACGCACCCTGCTCGACGACCTCAAGCGCGCCACCCAGGCCAACGACCCCCACGCCACCCGCCAGGCCCTCGACGCCTGGGCAAGGCAACAACCGGAAACCCTGGCCGACATGGCCGCACGGTTTGTGCCGTTGTCGGATGCCCTGGACGGGTTGAATGGTGCGCTGTACAGCGAAAGCGGCCAATACTGGTTGGGTGACGACCTGTGGCGCGCGATCAAGGCCATCCCCGTGGCCGAACGCGAGCAAGACCCGGCCACCGACACCACCAGCTTGCCGCCGCTCTACCCCAAATAACCCAGCCTCAACCAACACCACAAAACCCTGTAGGAGCGAGCTTGCTCGCGAAAAACGTCAACGATAACGCGTGCTTGCTGAATGAACGCGGCGTCTGTGGGTTTTTCGCGAGCAAGCTCGCTCCTACAAAAAAACCTTAACTGACTGGCATTGGGGCTTGCCAGCCTGCTCGGACGCCTGCCTGCACTTAGTGATTACGACGCGGCACCTTCCATTCACGATGGGGGAATTTGTACAGATAGTTCAGATTATCCATATCGAACCGGCCATCCTCCTTGCCGGGGCCACCGAAGAAGCTAACGCCGATATCCAGCTTACGCAGCAGTTTTGGGCGTGAGAGTAACTCCTTGGCCGCGTGGTGGGCCTCTGGTGAAAATGTCCTGTCGGTGGCTATCAGGCCGGCGGCCTCCCTCAGCTCGTTGAAGTTCACATAGCTGTCTGTCGCGCCAGCGGCGAACTCGCGGAAATGGTCGCGGATCAGCCCTATCAGTTGCCGGTCAGTCACGCTTGCGTACGGGCGCGTGTCGGGGGCGCTGGCCTCGGTTTCAGCGTTTCGTGCCTGTCGATGGCTAGCTTGGGTTGAGCGACTGTCAGCATCCGGTTGCTCGGGTAGAGCGGTGAAAGCGCTAGTGGAAGATGGGTTTATTGAAAATGACATGGTGGGCCTCTGATTCATTCAGGGATTGATTGAAAAATCCACCTTGTGGGTGGTCGTTACTCAACCTGCCGTTCCATTCATCACCGACTGCTCGACATGCATTGTTAAAGGCCAGCAATCCATATCCCTTTAATTTGCAGGACGTTTCCTAGACAATCCTTTGGCCTTGCGCCTGCTCATTTCGCTGGCTAGCCTTCGCTTCGTCGCTGCCTATCAGCGATCGGGTGTGAGATCCCGTTATTAGCAGGCGCAATGCGCTACAACCGTCAATGGCGGCTGTGTGCGGGCAGACTTCGGTCTGGCCGGGTCCTGTTTTCCGGTATCTCACCCCGCACATAGCTGCCACCTTTTGACGTGTGAGATCGGCAAAAGAATGGCTCCCAAACCAAGCAGGAGCTTCACCCATGAGCAAAATCGTCCCCGACCCACCCTTTCCGATTTTCGTCGCCCACGAAGACCTGAGTTTCGAAGACGCCATCGCCAGCATCTCTTCGCTACTGCGCTGCGCCGCCACCACGGCCACCGAAACCGCCGAAGGCCTCAAAGGCACCCAGCGCGACATGGCCTGTTCCACCGCTCACCTGATCGACATGGCCCGCACCCTCGCCGACCGTGCGCTGGATTGCCTGCAACCCAACCCCACTAACACCCCATAACCCCTGTGTAGGAGCGAGCTTGCTCGCGAAAAACTCACAGGCGCCGCGTTTATTCAGGAAGCGCGCGTTATCGTTGACGTTTTTCGCGAGCAAGCTCGCTCCTACAAATAACCATCGCGTCGGCCATGAGTCCGCGCGCACTTTTACAGGTAAACTCCCCTCCTTTTCATCTTCTCCACGGAGTTCGCCTTGCGTCTGTTTCATACCTCCGACTGGCACTTGGGCCAAAACCTCCACGGCCAGGAACGCGACTTCGAACACGCCTGTTTCCTTGAATGGCTGCTGGGCCAACTCAAGGCCCAGCGCCCGGATGTGCTGTTGATCGCCGGCGATATCTTCGACACGGTCAACCCGCCGCTCAAGGCCCAGGAGCGCTTGTATGACTTCATCATCAGCGCCCACGAACAACAGCCGACACTGACCATTGTGATGATCGCCGGCAACCATGACTCCGGCTCGCGCATTGAGTTGCCCGCCCCGCTGATGCGCCGCCTGCGCACCCATGCCCTGGGCCGGGTGTTGTGGCTGGATGACGGGCAACTGGATGCCGACCGCCTGCTAATTCCATTGCCCAATGCCAAAGGCAAGATCGCCGCCTGGTGCCTGGCGCTGCCCTTCCTGCGCCCGGCGGAAGTCACCGGCGCACAGTTGGGCGATGATTACCTGCGCGGCATCGGCCAAGTGCATGAATGGCTGATCGCGGCGGCCAATGCCAAGCGCAACAAAGGCCAGGCGTTGATAGCCATCAGCCATGCGCACATGGCCGGTGGGTCGGTATCCGAAGACTCCGAACGCAGCCTGATCATCGGCAATGCCGAGGCGCTGCCCGCCTCATTGTTCGACCGAAGCGTGGCGTATGTGGCCCTCGGCCATCTGCACAAGCCGCAAAAGGTCAATGGTGAGGAGCGCATTCGCTACAGTGGCTCGCCAATTCCCCTGTCGTTCTCCGAAATCGGCTACAAGCATCAGATTCTCGACGTGACGTTCCAGGGCGAAAGGCTGGTGGGCTGCGAACCGATCCTGATTCCCCGCTCCGTCAACCTGCAACGCCTGGAAGCCGCGCCCCTGGCCGATATTCTCAAGCAACTCGGTGAGCTGCCCGATATCGACCTGCTCGCCGAAACCCAGCGCCACCCTTGGCTGGAAGTGCGCGTGCGCCTCGACGAGCCGCAACCAGACCTGCGCCAACAGATCGAAACCGCGTTGCAAGGCAAGGCCGTGCGCCTGGTGCGTATCGCCGCCGAATACGCCGGCACGGGTGGCAGCGCAGAGGCAGACGATGCGCAACTGATCGAGCTCGACCAGCTCACGCCCCAGGAACTGTTCAGCCGCGCCTGGCAGGACAGCTACGGCAGTGAAGTGGATGAACAGACCTTGAAGGACTTCGCCGTGCTGCTCCAGGAAGTACAACAGGAGGGCGAACAGCCATGAAGATCCTCGCCATCCGCTTGAAAAACCTCGCCTCCCTGGCCGGCCCGTTCGAAATCGACTTTACCGCTGAGCCGCTGGCCAGTGCGGGCCTGTTCGCCATCACCGGGCCGACGGGCGCGGGTAAAAGCACCCTGCTCGATGCGTTGTGCCTGGCACTGTTTGGCGCGGTGCCGCGCCTGGGTGATACCGGCCAGGCCAAGATGCCGGATGCCGACACGGATATTTCCATCGGCGACCCGCGCACCCTGATTCGACGCGGCACCGGCGGCGGCTATGCCGAGGTGGATTTTGTCGGTGTCAGTGGCCGTCGCTACCGTGCCCGCTGGGAAGCCAACCGCGCCCGTGACAAAGCCAGCGGCAAGTTGCAGAACAGCCGGCAAAGCCTGATCGACCTGGACAGCGACCAACTGCTGGCCAGCCAGAAAACCGAGTACAAGACCCAGCTGGAATTGGCCCTGGGCCTGAACTTCGAGCAGTTCACCCGTGCGGTGCTGCTGGCGCAAAGCGAGTTCAGCGCCTTCCTCAAGGCCAATGACAATGAGCGCAGCGAACTGCTGGAAAAGCTCACCGACACCGCGCTGTACACCCAGCTCGGCCGCCGTGCGTTCGACAAGGCCAAAGAGGCCAAGGACGCCCACAAACAGCTACAGGATCAAGCCACCGGCGTAGTGCCCCTGGCCCCAGAAGCCCGCGCCGAGCTGGACCAACAGTTGGCCGAAGCCCAGCAACAGCTCAAGACCCAACAAGCCCAGCTCAAGCAGCTGGAGTTGCAGCACACCTGGCTCAAGGAACTGCGTGAATGGCAGGAGCGCCATCAACACGCAGTGGAGCAACTGCAACGCGACGAGCAGACCTGGGCCGACCAAGGTCAGCAACGCCAGGACCTGAGCCTGCTGGAGCAGTTGGCACCGCAACGCCACCACTTCCTGCGCCAGGCAGAACTCGGCACCTTGTTGACGCCGCTGGCAGCACAGATTGCCCAGCACCTCGAGCAACAAACCGCCCTGCACACCCGCCAGGCACAGGCGCAACACCAGCAAGTGGCCGCCCAGGCAGCACTGGCCGAGGCCCTGAAAAACCAGGCCGACGCCGCCCCCCTGCTGCGCCAGGCCATCGAGGAGCAAAACACCCTCGCCCACGTGAGCCGCGAACTGGCCAAGCGCAACGAGGAAAAACACCAGCACGAAAGCGCCTGCACCGAGGGCCAGGCCCTGCTCGACGGTTTGCAACGCACGCAGGCCCAAGTCACCGAGCGCCTGCAACGCCTGGCCACCGAGCTTGAGCACAGCGCCGCCCTCGCGCCGCTGAGCGATGCCTGGAATGCCTACCGTGACCGCCTGCAACAGTTGGTGTTGATCGGCAATCGGCTCAACCAAGGCCAGGCCGAGCTGGGGCAACTCGAACAGCGCGCCAGCGTCGCCGCCGAACAGTTCACCCAGCAGCGCGAAGCCCTGGACCTGCTCTACCACGAGGCCGGTGCCGAACCCCACGCGGTGGCCGAACAAATCCAGTTACTGGCTAGCTTGCTGCAAGACAATCGCAAGCAACAGCGCGCCTTCGAAGACCTGGCCCGCTTGTGGGACAGCCAGCAACAGCTGGATCAACAAGCCGTTGCATTGACGCAAAGGCTCGCCGAGGCCGCGCAAAAACGCGAACAACTGAACCAGACCGGCCTGCAAACCAAGGCCGAACTTACCGTCGCCGAGCAAACCCTGGCAGTGACCAAGCAACTGCTGGAGCGCCAACGCCTGGCCCGCAGTGCCAGCGTCGAGGAGTTACGCGAGCAGTTGCAAGATGACCAACCTTGCCCTGTGTGCGGTAGCCACGAACACCCCTATCACCAGCCCGAGGCTCTGCTGAAAAGCCTGGGTCGCCATGATGAAAGTGAAGAGGCCGCGGCGCAGAAAGCCCTCGACAGCCTCAAGGAAAAACTCACTGAACTGCGCGGTGAAGTGGGCGGCCTGATCGCTCAGCAAAAAGAATTCCTGCAACAGCAAGAACAGCTGACCACGCAGCAGCAGGGCTTGGCACCGAGCCTGCAAGCCCATCCGCTGTACGACTCGCTATTCAACCAGGACGTCGACAAGCGCAGCCCTTGGCTGGCCCAGCAACTGGCCCAATTGACCCAAAGCATCAGCCAGGACGAACAACGCCAGGGCGCCCTGCTCAACCTGCAACAGAACGCCGGGCGCTTGCAGCAACAAGTGCAAGCCGCCCAGGACGCCAGCCAGCAAGCCCGTCAACTGCTGGTGGACCAACAACGGCAGCTGGCCGGCGACCGCGAACGCCTGGAGGCAGAACTCAGCGCCTTCGCCAGCCTGTTGCCCGCCGAGACGCTGGAGGGTTTGCGCAGCGCGCCTGCGGCGACCTTCATGCAGCTCGACCAGCAGGTCAGCCAGCGCCTTGAGCAGTTGGGCCATCAACGCGATGAGCAGGCCGAGCAGCAGGAGCGCCAACAGGCCATCGAGAAACAACGCACTCACCAACAGCATCGTCAGCAGCAACTCGACGCCTTGAATCTGCAAGTCGCCGAGCTGGCCGACCAGCAACACGCCGTCCAGGAAAAACTCCGCGCCTTGCTAGGGGACCATCCCAGCGCCGAACACTGGCAACAGCAACTGGAACAAGCCGTCACCCAGTCCCGCCAGAGCGAGGCCGACGCCAACCAGGAACTGCACGCCGTGCACACGGCCCAGGTACAGCTGGCCGCCGACCTCAAGGCCCAGCAGCAACGCCAGCAGGCATTGGAGGCGGAACAGCAAGTTCTTGCGACGCGCATCGGCGAATGGCGCGCCCTGCACCCAGAACTGGATGATCAGGGCCTGGCACGCCTGTTGGCCTTTGATGAGGCCCAAGTCGCGCAGTTGCGCCAGCACCTGCACAGCAGCGAAAAGGCCGTCGAGCAAGCCAAGGTTCTGCTGCACGAGCGCGAACAGCGCCTGGCCGAACACCAGGCCCTGCACAACGGCAACCTGGAGGCCGAGCAACTGGACGCCACCCTGGCAACGCTTAACCAGCAACTGCTCGACGGTGAAAAACACTGCGCCGAACTGCGCGCACGCCAGTCCGAAGACCAGCGTCGCCAGAATGCCAACCAGGCCCTGGCCGAACAAATCGCCAAAGCTTATGAGCAGTGGCAGCGCTGGGCCCGCCTGAATGCGCTGATCGGCTCGGCCACGGGCGATACCTTCCGCAAGATCGCCCAGGCCTACAACCTCGACTTGCTGGTGCACCATGCCAATGTGCAACTGCGCCAACTGGTGCGCCGCTACCGGCTTAAACGCGGTGGCAGCATGCTTGGGCTGTTGGTCATGGACACAGAGATGGGCGATGAACTGCGCTCGGTGCACTCGCTGTCCGGTGGCGAAACCTTCCTGGTGTCGTTGGCACTGGCGTTGGGGCTGGCGTCGATGGCGTCGAGCACCTTGAAGATCGAGTCGCTGTTTATCGATGAAGGCTTTGGCAGCCTCGATCCCGAGTCATTGCAACTGGCAATGGACGCCCTGGACGGCTTGCAAGCCCAGGGCCGCAAAGTGGCGGTGATCTCCCATGTACAGGAAATGCATGAACGCATCCCGGTGCAGATCCAGGTCCAGCGCCAGGGCAATGGCCTGAGCACGTTGGAGGTCAAGTGAGCGAAGCGCTGCTGTATTCGTTCCGGCGCTGCCCCTATGCAATGCGCGCGCGGTTGGCGCTGCGTTATTCCGGCGTGGCGGTGAGCATTGTCGAAGTCAGCTTGAAAGCCAAGCCAGCCGAGATGCTCGCGCTGTCGCCCAAGGGCACGGTGCCGGTGTTGGCCATCGAAGGTCGCGTGATCGAAGAAAGCCTGCAGATCATGGAGTGGGCACTGGCGCAGCACGACCCTGATAACTGGCGGCTACAGGGCGACCCGGCGGTGTATGCGCTGATTGAAGAGAATGACCAGGTGTTCAAGCATCATCTGAACCGATACAAGTACGCCGAGCGCTACCCGGAGCAACCGATGGAACACTATCGGGCCGAGGGTGAGGTGTTCTTGCAAAAACTGGAAACGTTGCTGGCAGACCGTGAGTATCTGCTCGCCGATCACCTGAGCCTGGCAGATGCGGCGCTGATGCCGTTTGTACGCCAGTTTGCCCATGTGGATAGGGAATGGTTTGCGAGCACGCCGTATCGGCGTTTGCAGGCCTGGCTGCAACGGTTTCTGGATTCACCGTTGTTTATGGCGGTGATGGCAAAACCCTGAGGCCAAGTTATAGCATCCGACGGTAACCACGATGCGAAGCGAGCCGCTCTTGATCTTGATCTGCTTGTGATCTTGATCTCAGGCGCCCCGTCAAACCACG
>NZ_QODJ01000050.1:0-48077 GCF_009935965.1 Pseudomonas sp. L13 | reverse complement strand
TTTGCGCTTTTCAAAAGTGAGCCGCTGTCAGAGCGGAACCCTAAGTGGCCGTTACCGCAGGAATGGATATGTACACGATCCAACTGTGTTGACTGTCAGGCCGCCTTCGCAGGCAAGCCAGCTCCCACATTTGGACTGCGGCGCGTCAGGTAGATAAGCGTCGGCTGTCAGGCCGTCACGGGAGCAAGCTCCCTCGCCACAGGGTCAGCGTCGTACCGAAGTTGTGTAGATACCTATGCTGCGATAGCGACCTGTCAGCCGACGCTTCTCTACCTGACACCCCGCTCCCACATTCGAGCATTGCGTTATTGCGCAGGCATCGGCAGCGGTGGAATCGCTTCTGTCGGCGCAGGCAAGGCCGGATCAGTCGGCGCCGGTGCAACGGGAGCAGGCTCTGTCACCGGTGCAATCGGTGCAGCCTCAGGTGGCGGCGCGAGCGGCTCTGCAGCGGCGGGCGCTACAGGCACCTCCTTCGGCGCCTCGACCTTCTCGGCTGCCGGAGCGGCCTTGGGCTCGGGAACGCCCAGGTCGGCCTTGGGCTGCTCGGGGATATGCTCGGCCTGCTTCACTTCCTGCGGCAGGAACACGTCCACCAGCGCGAAGTAACGCTCGTAGAACTTGGGTGCCGAGACGGTCTCGCTGGCCACTTTCACCATCGAGTCGTCGGTGGAGCCAATCGGCATCGACACCGAACCCAGCACGCCCACACCGAGGCTCGCGGAGTTGTTGACCTTCTTCAGCGCATAACGGTCCTGCAAGGCGTTGGCAAACATCGTCGAGTGATTGCTGCCCTTGCCATCAGCGGCGCACACAACATTGAAACTGATCTGCAGGTGGGTCTCGCCGGTCTGCTGGAAGCTCTTGTTGCCGGCCACCAACTTCGGATCGCTACTGGTAATGATGTAGCCCTGACTCAGCAGGGCACGGCGCGCCGCTTCACAGGCCGCCACATCGCTGACCGGGTAATCGCGGGAAAACGTACCGGAGTCGTCGAAATTCTCATGTTCATAGATAGCGGTCTTGGGTGACGAGCAGCCCGCAGCGCCCGCCAGCACCAGCGCCAACCCGAGAGTGCGCAAGTGAAATGATGTCGACATTGAAAATCCTGAAGAAAACGGTCCGGACGGTATTGTGCAACAGAACGCGACATTGAAGCGCGATTCCCGTCGGTAAAACATCTCAGGCTTAGACAGCAGCGTCAGTAGGAAAAAGCCCGGCGCACATAGGATCGATAAAGATCCGCAATGTGCGCGGTTCTATGACAAGTTTGTTTACAACTTATTCCTCACCTTTCTATCATCGTCCCTGGGTGCGTTGCTGCATAAAGTACGGCGCAGGTTAAAGCCAAGCATTGGTCGGGCCGCCAATGGAGATTTGTCGTGCCTGATAAACACCCCGCCATCCCCCGCCCCCAGCGTTTGACTGAGGGCGCGCTGTCCGCCCTTGAGCGCTTTTCACATATCGAAGCCGTCAGCGGTATTGTGCTGCTGCTGGCTGCCATCGTTGCGCTGGTGTGGGCCAACAGCCCCGCCGCCGCGACCTACGAGCATTTCTGGAACACGCCCATCACCCTCGGGCTGGGCGACTACAGCGTGTCGCGCTCCCTGCATTTTCTGGTCAATGACGGGCTGATGACCATCTTCTTCCTGGTGGTGGGTGCCGAGATCCGCCAGGAAATCAAAGACGGCGCCCTCGCCAACCTGAAGCTGGCCACGCTGCCGCTGGGCGCGGCGTTGGGCGGTGTGCTGATGCCGGCACTCATCTACACCCTGCTCAACCACGGCACTGGCGCCGCGAGTGGCTGGGCGGTGCCCACCGCGACCGATATCGCCTTTGCCGTGGGCGTGCTCGCGCTGCTGGGCAAGTCGATCCCCAATGGCGTGCGTATCCTGCTGCTGGCCTTGGCGATCATCGATGACATCGTGGCGATCCTGATCATCGCGATCTTCTTCACCGCCAGCCTCGACTACATGGGCTTGGTGATTGCCGCCGGCGGGCTGGCCCTGGTGCTGGTGTTCCAACGCATGGGTATCAGCAAGGCGGCGATCTACCTGCTGCCAGGCGCTATCGTGTGGTTTGGCCTGCTCAAGACCGGCGTGCACCCAACGCTCGCCGGGGTGATCCTTGGCTTGATGACCCCGGTCAATTCCAAGCCCACCCGGGAGCGCCCGCTGGAAACCATCGAACGTACCTTCAACGAGCTGATGGACCGGTTCTCGCAGCCAGCCGAAGGAGCCCAGCAAGTCGCCACGCCCCTCAAGCAATTGCGCGAAGCCCAGCGGGAAATACTGCCGCCGGTGCAGCGGGTTCAATCGGCGCTGCACCCGTGGGTAGCCTTCGGCGTGATGCCACTGTTTGCCTTGGCCAACGCCGGTGTGAGCCTGGACGGCTTCAATCTGGATGACCCACTGGCCCACGGTGTATTCATGGGCGTCATCTTCGCCCTGGTGCTCGGCAAGCCTCTGGGCGTAATGCTGGCGAGCCTGGCGCTGGTCAAGCTGAACATCTGCAAGCTGCCGGACGGTGTGACGTGGACGGGCGTTGGCCTGGTCGGCCTGTTGGCGGGGATCGGTTTCACCATGTCGATCTTTATTTCGTCCCTGGCATTCTCTGACCCGGCCCTGTTGTCGGCTGCCAAGCTGAGCGTGTTGGCGGCTTCAACCCTGGCGGCGGTGATCGGGTTGACGTGGGGCAAGCTCAAGTTTGCAGCCAAGAGCGCCTAAAGCGCATTCAGCACTCACTTTATCAAGGGCAAAAAAAGACCCCGGCCTTTTCAGGTCGGGGTCTTTTGATTCAGGCCGGCATCAATACTTCTTGATGTCTGCCTGGGTTTCCAACTGCTTGCGGTAGGCCGCGAAATCCTGCTGGCCAATACGGGAAGCGAGGAAGCGGCGGTATTGCGCCTTTTCTTCGTCCGTAGGGGCCGCCGCTTCGTTCACGCCGTTCAAGCGCACGATCATCAGGCTGCCATCGCGCAGGGTCACGGTGGTGAAGGTCGGCTTGTCCTTGGCCGCAGGCTTGGGCATGCGGAACAAGGCTTGCAGCACGGCCGGGTCGATAGACTCCTGGCCACGGGTAGCCGCCTCAGTCACCTTCCAGGCCTGGCCGTCAACCGGCTGGTCCAGCGCGGTCTTGCCATCACGCAGGCTGGCGATCAACTCGTCGGCACGGGCTTTGGCGGCAGCGCTCGCGCGCTCTTTGGTCATCTGGGTGCGAATGGCCGCAGCGACGTTCTCCAGCGGCAATTGGGCCGGCTTGAGATGCTCTTTGGCACGCAGCACGATGATGGTTTCCGGGTCCAGCTCGATAGCGCTGCTGTTGGCACCTTCATCCAGCACTTCCGGGCTGAAGGCAGCAGTGACGACGGCACGGTTGGCCGCAACACCTTCGCCACCCTCACGGCCAAACGGCGCGGAGGTATGGACGGTCAGCTTCAGGTCAGACGCCGGCTGGGCTAGGTCAGAGGCTTCGAATGCCGCATCTTCCAATTGCTTGGTCGCTTCGACAAAACGCTGTTCAACCTGCTGGGCCTTGAGCTCGCGGGTCAGCTTGTCTTTCAGGCTGGCGAACGATGGCACTTCAGGCGCTTCAACGCCCAGCAACTTGATCAGGTGCCAACCGAAGGTGGTGCGCACCGGCGCCGACACCTGGTCTTGCTTCAAGCCGTACAAGGCGGTTTCGAAGTCCGGGTCGTAAACACCAGGGCCCGCAAAACCGAGGTCGCCGCCATTGTTGGCCGAACCTGGATCCTGGGAGAACTCCTTGGCCAGGGCTTCGAACTTCTCACCCTTGGCCAGGCGCGCCTGGATGTCTTCGATCTTGGCCTTGGCTTGCGCCTCGGTGACCTTGTCGTTGACTTCAATCAGGATGTGCGCGGCACGACGCTGTTCAGCGAGGTTGGCGGTTTCCTTCTCGTAGGCAGCCTGCAGCTCATCGTCCTTGACGGTAACCTGGTCGAAGAAGGACGACTTCTTCAATTCCAGATAGTCGATGACCACCTGGTCCGGGGTCATGAACTCTTTGGCGTGCTGGTCGTAGTAGGCCTTGACCTCATCGTCGGTGAGTTTCACCGCCGCAGGGTCAGCCTTGATGTTGACGGTGGCGAAATCGCGGGTCTGTTTTTCCAGGCGGGCGAATGCCAGCACCTCGGCGTCAGTCACGAAACCACTGCCAGCGATGCCCGCGCGAACCTGGCCGATCAGCATTTCCTGGGTCAGCATCTGACGGAATTGCATGCGGCTGTAGCCCAACTGACGGACCACCTGGTCAAAGCGTTCGGCGTTGAACTTGCCGTCCACCTGGAATTCCGGCGTTTGCAGGATCACCTGGTCCAGCGCAGCTTCCGAGAAGCCGAACTTGGAATCAGCAGCGCCTTGCAGCAGCAGCTTACGGTCGATCAGGCCCTTGAGGGCAGCATCGCGCAGCAGCTTTTCGTCCAGCAGGGAAGCGTCGAAATCCTTGCCCAACTGTTGCATCAGCTGGCGCCGTTGCATGTCGACAGCCTGGCTCAGTTCGGTCTGGGTGATTTCTTCACCGTTGACCTTGGCCACGTCCTGCTTGTTATTACCCGAAGCCTGGAAAATGGCTTCGATACCGGTGAACGCCATCAATGCGACGATGATCCCGATGATGGTCTTGGCAATCCAGCCTTGTGAATTGTCCCTGATATTTTGCAGCATGCGTCCCCCAGAAACGGTTGAACTTCAAAAATTAGGCAACCGTGGAGCGTGGGTAGAGTCCGGATAGAAGAAAGGCGCATCCGAGGATGCGCCTTCTCGTAACTGGCGGAGCGGACGGGGGTTCGAATCTGCACCCCCGGCGTGGCGACCCGATACGTGGGTCAGCTACCGCTCCGCTGCCAGGCCAGACCTGCGTCCGACCCGGGTAAGCAAAGGCTTGAACGAAGCTTAGTTAACGGCTTCTTTCAGGGCTTTACCGGCTTTGAAACCTGGTTTCTTGGCAGCAGCGATTTGCAGTGCTTTGCCGGTCTGTGGGTTACGGCCAGTGCGAGCTGGGCGGTCAGTCACAGAGAAAGTACCGAAGCCTACCAGTACCACGGAGTCGCCGGCCTTCAGAGCGCCAGTGACGGATTCGATTACTGCGTCCAGCGCACGGCCAGCAGCAGCTTTCGGGATATCAGCGGATGCAGCGATAGCATCAATCAGTTCCGACTTGTTCACTCTAAGTCCCCTTATATATCTATTGAGTATGATTCTAAGTTTTTTGGTAAAAAGCAAAAACCAGTGCTGAATGGCCTACAGACACTTAAGAGCCGCTTTATAACAAGGGCTCTAAAAAGCTGTCAAGGAAGCCCCCAGGCTCCAACACATTAATGCGTGCTAATTCTTTCCTTGGAATCGGACTCGCGTTTTTCGTCCTTCGCGACAATCTCCGGGGCCACATCCGGCAAGGGCTCCGGCGCGTATTGCAGCGCAATTTGCAGGACCTCGTCAATCCATTTAACCGGTTTAATCTGAAGATCCTGCTTGATGTTGTCAGGAATTTCCTTCAAGTCACGAACATTCTCTTCAGGAATGATCACGGTCTTGATTCCACCCCGGTGGGCGGCGAGCAATTTCTCTTTGAGACCACCGATCGCCAATACCTGGCCACGCAGGGTGATTTCCCCGGTCATCGCCACATCGGCGCGCACGGGAATGCCGGTCAAGGCCGACACGAGGGCCGTGCACATGCCTACGCCAGCGCTAGGGCCGTCTTTGGGGGTCGCCCCTTCCGGCATGTGGATATGGGTGTCGTGCTTCTCGTGGAAGTTCAGCGGGATGCCCAGGCTGCGGGCGCGGCTGCGAACCACGGTCTGCGCGGCGGTAATGGATTCGACCATCACGTCACCCAGGGAGCCGGTCTTGATCAACTGGCCTTTGCCCGGAATCACCGCAGCTTCGATGGTGAGCAATTCGCCACCCACCTGGGTCCACGCCAAACCAGTCACCTGGCCGACCTGATCCTGCTGCTCGGCCAGGCCGTAGCGGAATTTCTTCACGCCCAGGAAGTGTTCCAGGGAGTCGGCAACCACCTTCACCGAGAAGCGTTTTTCCAACGCGTGCTCCTTCACCGCCTTGCGGCAGATCTTCGCGATCTGGCGCTCAAGGCCCCGTACACCGGCCTCGCGGGTGTAGTAGCGCACGATGTCACGGATCGCCTCGACCTCGAATTCGATCTCGCCCTTCTTCAGGCCGTTGGCCGAAATCTGCTTGGGCGCCAGGTACTTGACCGCGATGTTGATCTTCTCGTCTTCGGTGTAACCCGGCAGACGAATCACCTCCATCCGATCCAGCAAGGCTGGCGGGATGTTCATGGAGTTGGAGGTGCACAGGAACATTACGTCAGACAAGTCGTAGTCGACTTCCAGGTAATGGTCGTTGAAATTATGGTTCTGCTCGGGATCAAGCACTTCGAGCAAGGCCGACGCCGGATCGCCACGCATGTCGCTGCCCATTTTGTCGATTTCATCGAGCAGGAACAGCGGGTTGCGTACACCCACCTTTGTCATCTTTTGAATCAATCTTCCCGGCATCGAACCGATGTAGGTACGGCGATGGCCGCGAATTTCCGCTTCGTCACGCACGCCACCCAAGGCCATGCGCACGAATTTGCGGTTGGTCGCGCTGGCAATCGATTCCGCCAGGGAGGTTTTACCCACACCCGGAGGCCCGACCAGGCACAACACCGGACCACGAATTTTCTTCACGCGTTTTTGCACGGCGAGGTACTCAAGGATGCGCTCCTTGACCTCTTCCAGGCCGTAATGGTCAGCGTCGAGGATCTCTTCAGCACGGGCCAGGTCCAGGCGCACCTTGGTCTGGGCCTTCCACGGCACTTGCACCAACCAGTCGATATACGAGCGCACCACGGTGGCTTCAGCCGACATCGGCGACATCTGCTTGAGCTTGTTCAGCTCGGCGGTGGCCTTGGTCAGGGCGTCTTTGGGCAGGCCAGCGGCATCGATGCGCTTTTTCAGCTCTTCGATTTCGTTGTGGCCTTCCTCGCCGTCGCCGAGTTCCTTCTGAATGGCCTTCATCTGCTCATTCAGGTAGTACTCGCGCTGACTACGCTCCATCTGCTTCTTCACGCGCCCACGGATGCGTTTCTCAACCTGCAACAGGTCGATTTCGCCATCCAGCATCGCCAATACGTGTTCGACACGGGCCGACAGGTCGATGATTTCGAGGATGTCTTGTTTCTGCTCGATCTTCAGCGCCATGTGCGCGGCCATGGTGTCGACCAGGCGGCTTGGCTCATCAATGCTGTTGAGGGACGACAGGACTTCAGCCGGGACTTTCTTGCCCAACTGCACATACTGCTCGAACTGCGACAGCAGGCTGCGTACGAACACCTCGGATTCACGCTCCGGGGCTTCAACTTCTTCGATCAGCGCCACTTCCGCGCGCAGGTGGCCGTCCACCTCCATGAAGCGCTCTACGGCACCGCGCTGCTCGCCTTCGACCAGCACCTTGACGGTGCCATCGGGCAGCTTGAGCAATTGCAGGACAGTGGCAATGGTGCCGACGCGATACAGGGCATCTTCGCCCGGATCATCATCAGCAGGATTCTTCTGGGCCAACAGCAGGATTTGCTTGTCGCCCGTCATCGCGGCCTCGAGGGCTTCGATAGACTTCTCGCGCCCCACGAACAGCGGGATAACCATGTGCGGATAGACGACGACATCACGCAACGGCAGGAGAGGCAATTCGATGGTTGTCTTCATGATTTCGCCTCTATGACAGTTCAAAAATAAGCTTGAAACCAAGATGGGGGTTGCATGCAAAAAAAACAAGCTCAATGCCAGCAGTTAAACGCATGAATACACGCGAATTTAACCACCGTCTCGAAAAAACGCCCAAAAAAACAAGGGGCCCCTAAAGGCCCCTTGCTTGTACCGCAACTGCTGAACGCTTACGCGTCGGGTGCAGCCTTGGCAGCCGGCTCACTGTTTTCATAGATATACAGTGGCTTGGACTTGCCTTCGATAACGCTTTCGTCAATCACTACTTTACTCACCTCAGACTGCGAGGGGATTTCGTACATGGTGTCGAGCAACACGCCTTCGAGGATAGAACGCAGGCCACGTGCACCGGTCTTGCGCTCCAGTGCCCGCTTGGCCACCGATTTCAGCGCGTCGGTACGGAACTCCAGGTCTACACCTTCCATCTCGAACAATTTGCCGTATTGCTTGGTCAGGGCGTTTTTCGGCTCGGTGAGGATCTGGATCAAAGCCGCCTCATCCAACTCGTCCAACGTGGCCAGGACCGGCAGACGGCCAACGAATTCCGGGATCAGACCAAACTTGACCAAATCGTCAGGCTCGACTTCACGCAGGGACTCGCCCACCTTCTTGCCTTCTTCCTTGCTACGCACTTCCGCACTGAAACCAATGCCGCCACGGGTGGAACGCTGCTGAATCACCTTCTCGAGACCCGAGAACGCACCGCCACAAATGAACAGGATGTTGCGTGTATCAACCTGAAGGAATTCCTGCTGCGGGTGCTTGCGACCACCTTGCGGCGGTACGGACGCGACCGTGCCTTCGATCAGTTTCAACAGGGCCTGCTGCACGCCTTCACCGGAAACGTCCCGAGTGATCGACGGGTTGTCCGACTTGCGCGAGATCTTGTCGATCTCGTCGATGTAGACAATACCCATCTGGGCTTTCTCTACGTCGTAGTCGCACTTCTGCAGCAGTTTCTGAATGATGTTCTCGACATCTTCACCCACGTAGCCAGCCTCGGTGAGGGTGGTGGCGTCGGCGATGGTGAACGGAACGTTCAGCAGGCGAGCGAGGGTTTCTGCAAGCAGGGTTTTACCCGAGCCTGTAGGACCGATCAGCAAGATGTTGCTCTTGCCCAGTTCAACCTCGTCACCTTTCTTGTCACGCTGGTTCAAGCGCTTGTAGTGGTTGTACACCGCTACGGCCAGAACCTTTTTTGCACGCTCTTGACCAATGACGTATTGGTCAAGGATGCCGCTGATTTCTTTAGGCGAAGGTAATTTATGCGCACTGCTCTCGGCCTGGGCTTCCTGCACCTCCTCACGGATGATGTCATTGCACAGGTCGACGCATTCGTCGCAGATAAACACCGAGGGGCCGGCAATCAATTTGCGTACTTCATGCTGGCTTTTGCCACAGAAGGAGCAATAGAGCAGCTTGCCGTTGTCCTCGCCGTTGCGGGTGTCAGTCATTCGTTCGATCCAAATCCGATAGGCTTGCAACACAAGATGAAGGCTTATGCGGGCTTTTTCAAGCCCGCCAGTGGTCGGACATGCCGACCAGCCCTATTTTGAGCGGCTTATATTATGCGGGGCGCTTGTCGATCACTGCGTCGATCAACCCGTATTCCTTGGCGGCTTCAGCGCTCATGAAATTGTCACGGTTGGTATCGCGCTCGATTTCTTCCAGGGTGCGCCCGCTGTGCTTGGCCATCAGCGTGTTGAGACGCTCACGAATGAAGAGGATTTCCTTGGCGTGGATTTCGATGTCCGACGCCTGGCCCTGGAAGCCGCCCAGTGGCTGGTGAATCATCACGCGCGAGTTCGGCAGGCAGAAACGCTTGCCCTCGGCACCCGCGGTCAGCAGGAAGGCGCCCATGCTGCACGCCTGGCCAATACAGGTGGTCGACACGTTTGGCTTGATGAACTGCATGGTGTCGTAGATCGACATACCCGCAGTCACCGAACCACCCGGCGAGTTGATGTAGAGATGGATGTCCTTGTCCGGGTTTTCCGCTTCAAGGAACAGCAGCTGCGCACAGATCAGGTTGGCCATGTAGTCCTCTACCGGGCCAACCAGAAAGATCACTCGCTCCTTGAGCAGGCGCGAGTAGATGTCGTAGGCGCGTTCGCCACGAGCGGACTGCTCGACAACCATCGGGACCAGGCCGCCTGCGGCCTGGATATCAGAGTTCTGCTGAATATAGGAATTACGGAACATGCTCTGCAGTTACTCCCAAATAGTCATGTCTTGAAAACGCATAAGCCAGCGCGAGGCTGGCTTATGGTTGAATTTCCAACGAGTTGGACAATCAGTCGGCTTGTGCTGCTTCCGCCGGTTTGACTGCTTCTTCGTAAGAGACCGCTTTATCGGTCACCTTAGCCTTCTGCAGAACAGTATCCACAACTTGTTCTTCCAGCACAACCGAACGTACTTCGTTCATCTGCTGCTCGTTCTTGTAGTACCAAGCCACGACCTGCTCAGGCTCCTGGTAGGCCGAAGCCATTTCCTGGATCATTTCGCGAACGCGGTCTTCGTCTGGCTTGAGGTCGAACTGCTTGACCACTTCAGCCACGATCAGGCCCAGCACAACGCGGCGCTTGGCTTGCTCTTCGAACAGCTCGGCCGGCAGTTGGTCAGGCTTGATGTTGCCACCAAACTGCTGAACCGCTTGAACGCGCAGGCGATCCACTTCGTTGGACAGCAGGGCCTTAGGCACTTCGATCGGGTTGGCAGCCAGCAGACCGTCCATGACCTGGTTCTTGACCTTGGACTTGATGGCCTGGCGCAGCTCACGCTCCATGTTCTTGCGAACTTCGGTGCGGAAGCCTTCGATGCCGGTTTCCTTGATGCCGAACTGGGCGAAGAACTCTTCGTTCAGCTCTGGCAGCTTAGGCTCGGAAACGCTGTTGACGGTCACGGTGAACTCGGCGGCTTTGCCAGCCAGGTCCAGGTTCTGGTAGTCAGCAGGGAACGTCAGGTTCAGAACGCGCTCTTCGCCGGCTTTGGCGCCAACCAGGCCGTCTTCGAAGCCAGGGATCATGCGGTTGGAACCCAGCACCAGCTGAGTGCCCTTGGCGGAGCCGCCAGCGAAGACTTCGCCGTCAACCTTGCCAACGAAATCGATGTTCAGTTGGTCTTCGTTCTGGGCGGCACGGTCGGCCACTTCGAAACGGGTGTTCTGCTTGCGCAGAATTTCCAGCATGTTGTCCAGGTCCGAATCAGCCACTTCGGCGCTCAGACGCTCGATTTCGATACCGTCGAAACCGGCCACTTCAAATTCCGGGAACACTTCGAATACGGCAACGTATTCCAGGTCCTTGCCCGCTTCCAGGGACTTGGGCTCGATCGAAGGCGAGCCAGCCGGGTTCAGCTTTTGCTCGACAACGGCTTCGTAGAAAGAAGCCTGGATCACGTCACCTACAGCTTCCTGGCGCGCATCGGCACCAAAACGACGCTTGATTTCGCTCATCGGCACTTTGCCTGGACGGAAACCAGCGATCTTGGCCTTTTGGGCAGTCTGCTGCAGACGCTTGTTGACCGCAGTCTCGATACGCTCTGCCGGCACGGTGATGCTCAGGCGGCGCTCGAGAGCAGTAGTATTTTCAACAGAAACTTGCATGGATATTCCTCGTTGCACAGACATTAGCCGGCCATTTCCGACCCCAATCAAGGGCATGCATTCTAGTGGGTCAAACTCAAGAAGTCACCCTACTGAAAACACAGCGGAAAACAGCCGGCAATTTATCGGTACGAAAGCACTGAAGTACCTCGCCCCGGTGACAAATACAGCCAAATTGCGCCAGGGCTCTGCGCCGCCCCTCTCTATATATAGAAGGAACAACCATTCATCTCCCTGACGGCCCGCCCTGCGAACAGAACAGGCAAGCAACGCAGCATCATCGAGACACACAAATACGACGACACGCCCTGCCGGGGCAGCCCAGCACCTGCGACCACCCAATCTCAAACCGCCAAAACCAAAAAAGGCGCCAGACTGTTAAATCTGGCGCCTTTCGAATATGGGGTGGACGAAGGGGATCGAACCCTCGACAACGGGAGTCACAATCCCGTGCTCTACCAACTGAGCTACGCCCACCATATTGCGTTAACAAAGAAACCAAACCACTTCTTTGTTGAGCCCTGCCCCGCCTGACGACCGGGAAAAGCTTTAATTGGTGCGGATGAAGAGACTCGAACTCTTACGCCTCGCGGCGCTGGAACCTAAATCCAGTGTGTCTACCAATTCCACCACATCCGCGCTTGAAGCTCTTAAAGCAAAGGCGCCAGACTGTTAAATCTGGCGCCTTTCAGAATATGGGGTGGACGAAGGGGATCGAACCCTCGACAACGGGAGTCACAATCCCGTGCTCTACCAACTGAGCTACGCCCACCATATAGCGCTACTTGTGCCAAAGCTGCCTAATGGCGCACCCGGCAGGACTCGAACCTGCGACCATCCGCTTAGAAGGCGGATGCTCTATCCAGCTGAGCTACGGGCGCCTTATTAATCTGTACTCTTGGAGGATTACAAACTAAGTGCTTCCAGCCTTGCAGTACAACTATTCTGCTCGACCTTCTTAACCAGTGCTAGGCTGTGCCCGACAAGTGCGACGAATAGTATAGATGCCCCGGAAACCCGTCAAATCTTTTTTGAAAAAAACTGATTTTATTTAAGGGGTTAGGGCAATTTGCAGACCAAGCGCCTTTGCCCTCGCGCCTTGGCATGCGAGAATGCGCGCACTTTTCTTCCCCCTCTCGATGGTTAATCACGCGTAATGACTGCACAACTTATCGACGGCAAATCAATCGCCGCCAGCCTGCGCCAGCAGATCGCCAAACGAGTCACCGAGCGCAGCCAGCAAGGCCTGCGCACGCCTGGCCTCGCGGTGATCCTGGTCGGCAGCGATCCTGCCTCTCAGGTTTATGTCTCGCACAAGCGTAAAGACTGTGAAGAGGTCGGCTTTATTTCCAAGGCCTACGACTTGCCTTCGGACACCACTCAACAGGCCCTGACCGACCTGATTGACAGCCTCAACGATGACCCGGGCATGGACGGCATCCTCCTGCAACTGCCGCTGCCCGAGCACCTGGACGCCTCCAAACTGCTGGAGCGCATCCGCCCGGACAAAGACGTCGACGGTTTCCACCCTTATAACGTTGGCCGCCTGGCCCAACGTATTCCCCTGCTGCGCCCATGCACCCCTAAAGGCATCATGACGCTGCTGGAAAGCACCGGTGTCGACCTGTACGGCCTCGACGCTGTCGTGGTGGGCGCATCGAATATCGTCGGTCGCCCGATGGCCATGGAGCTGCTGCTGGCCGGCTGCACCGTGACCGTCACCCATCGCTTCACCAAGGACCTCGCCGGCCACGTCGGCCGTGCCGACCTGGTGGTAGTCGCCGCCGGCAAGCCGGGCCTGGTCAAGGGTGAGTGGATCAAGGAGGGTGCCATCGTCATTGACGTGGGTATCAACCGCCAGGAAGACGGAAAGTTGGTGGGCGACGTGGTGTATGAAACCGCCCTGCCCCGCGCTGGCTGGATCACGCCGGTTCCAGGCGGTGTCGGGCCGATGACCCGGGCCTGCCTGTTGGAAAATACGCTGTATGCCGCAGAAACCCTGCACGGCTGATAACCAGGCATAATGAAAAAGCCCTGCTTTATCGCAGGGCTTTTTATTGCCCGTGAAAAACCCTTATTGCAGGCTGTTATTGCATTAAACAAACTAGCCAAAGGCCGTCACCCTTCCGGAATTCGAAATGCCTGGCATCTTCCCAAAGCCAACCTTGCCTGGCATCGCGCTCAGGCGGTGGCGCTTGTTGCACCGAGTCAAACAAGCCCACGCTGCGCAGTTGTTTAACGTCACCCAGTCCACTATTTCGCGCTGGGAAAGCGGCGTACAGGCAATTGACCCCCGCGCGCACCAACAACTCGAGCAATTGCTCGCCGCCCGCCTTGATGCGGCCGCCGATCAAGCCTTGGCTCGCCTGGTCAGGGAAAGCTCACGACCCGTTCATCTCATGTGCGACCTGACCCACCGTCTGCTGGCTTGCTCCCCTGCCCGCGCAGCCCAATTCGCAAGCCCCGTCAGCGAATTGCTGGGGCGTTCGCTATGGCGCTTTGCGACACCGCAGATCATCAGCAAGGAACTCTCCCTGGATGAAACCGGGTGGCGGGAAGTCAGTGCGCCACCGGCGATCGAGTTCGTTACCGGCCACAATGACTCGCTTGTTGTGCCTATCAGCCAGAGCGCCTGTCGGTGGACGCGCATCCCTCTTTCAGACGGTACATCGGCGCGTTTGGTGGAAACGCTTTGACTGCCCTGCGCTATGCATATTGTATGCGTGGACGTTCAGCCTACCCGGGCTTAATCTGACTCCAATAGCATAGCCTTCGCCACTGGAGACAGAGAACGTCATGAACATCGACAAAATCAAAGGGCGCCTCGAATTCCTGCGGGAAACGGAAAAACTCAAGGATGTACTTAGAAGTGCACACACTTCTTCCGGGCGCACCGAAAGCACGGCAGAACACAGTTGGCGTCTTTGCTTGATGGCCATTGTTTTCGAGGACCAACTGGCCGAACTCGACATGCTGAAGATTCTCAAGATGTGCGTCATTCACGATCTGGGAGAGGCCATCAACGGAGACATTCCAGCCGTCAGCCAGGCAGCGTTTCCCAACAAGGGCGAGCAAGAGAGAAACGATCTTGTGCTTCTGACCTCTGCGCTGGATGAGCCGCTGAAAGCTAAGATATTGGCGCTCTGGGATGACTATGAGCACGCACAGTCTGCGGAGGCAAAAGCCGTCAAGGCGCTGGACAAGCTGGAGACGCTGCTCCAGCACAATCAGGGCAAGAATCCACCGGGCTTCAATTACGAGTTCAATCTGGTTTACGGCAAGAAATACACCGATGCCGATCCCCTGTTTGAGCAACTTCGACAGCTTATCGATGAGGACACTCGGGAAAAAATAACAAAGCCATAGGTATAAAATCGGTACAGCCTAACCAATCATCGGCTTACAGCCTTTATTTAAAGGCTCTCTATCGCTTTCTGATCCATACTCCTAAAATGTAACGTCATTTGTCACAAGATCCGTTCTACAACGGCATTTCCTTACTTTTTAGCGAGTTCATCCGCGTGAAAATTCGTCTTTCTATTGTCAGCCTGTTTTTTGCTTTGACAGGCACCTTCGCCCACGCCGCCGAAACCACCCTGGCCCCGCGTGACGCCTCCAAGCTGCAGATCGCCTCCGGCAGCGCCATGCTGGTCGACTTGCAGACCAATAAGGTTATCTATTCCAGCAACCCCGACGTGGTGGTACCCATCGCCTCGGTGAGCAAGCTGATGACCGGCCTGATCGTCCTCGAAGCCAAGCAGAATATGGACGAGTACATCGACATCAACATCACCGACACGCCCGAGATGAAAGGCGTGTTCTCCCGGGTGAAGATCGGCAGCCAGATGCCGCGCAAGGAAATGCTGCTGATCGCGCTGATGTCTTCGGAAAACCGCGCCGCTGCGAGCCTGGCCCACCATTATCCTGGCGGTTACGCGGCCTTTATTGCGGCGATGAACGCCAAGGCCAAATCCCTGGGCATGACCAGCACCCACTATGTGGAGCCCACCGGCCTGTCGATCCATAACGTGTCGACCGCCCGCGACCTGAGCAAGCTGTTGGCCTATGCGCGTAAATTCCCGATGCTGAGCCAGTTGAGCACCACCAAGGAAAAGACTGTGTCGTTCCGCAAGCCCAACTACACCTTGGGTTTTTCCAACACCGACCACCTGATCAACCGCGCCAACTGGGATATCAAGCTGACCAAGACCGGCTTCACCAACCAGGCCGGCCATTGCCTGGTGCTGGTGACGAGCATGGGCAACCGCCCGGTGTCGCTGGTGATCCTGGATGCCTTTGGCAAGTTCACCCATTTTGCCGATGCCAGCCGTATTCGTAGCTGGGTCGAGACCGGCAAAGGCGGCGCAGTGCCGGATGTGGCGCTGCGTTACAAGGCCGATAAAAACCTCAAGAATCGAGCGACCGCTACGGAAGTACGTCGATAAACAGCGATTTTACTGTGGGAGCAAGCCCGCTCCCACAGCCTGCTCTCACATTATTTGAGCTTCACTTCTTTTCTGCCAGCACCTTGAGCGCCTGCGCAGCTGCCTGCTGCTGCCCCGCCTGCGCGGTGGCATTGGCCGCATCGCGCCAGCGTTGCGCGTCTACATTGGCCGGCAGTTGGCTCGGGCGCTGGGTCAGGATGGCCCAATAGCCCGCGCCCTTCCACGCCGACTCAAAGTCGCTGAAGCTCATGGTCAACCGGCGCTCCTTGCCTGAGCGCAACAACACCGTACTCTTCTGCTGGTTAAACCCCACCACCACGACATAGCGCGCTCCGGACCAATAGCTGGCGTTGATCCGCGCCATCACCGGGTAACCCGCCGCTACCTGGGCCAGCACGGCGGTCAGCTTGGTGTCCAATGGGTACACCATCAGCCCGTACTCACGCGCCAGCACCTGCATATTGCGCTCAAGGTCCGCCTCGGCACCGGGCAGGCGCAGCGGCTTATCAAGCAAACCCGGTGTCATGACAATGCCTTGTTGCGACAGCATGCTGGCAAGTGCCGTAGGACCGCTCTGATAAGCCTCGCTGCGAAAGGTCGGCACGCCATTGAGTTCGACGCGCTCGGGCAAGCCAGGCAGTTTCGATGGAGTGTTGCTGGAACAGGCCGCCACCCCAAGGGCAACGGCCAGTAGCAAGGAAGTTTTAAGGTTCGGCCGTAAGCGCAATTTTTTCACTCTCTTGATCAACTGCCGGTAAAGGCCCCGATCATAGCCCAATCGCGCTTTCTCTATCCCGTAGGAGCGAGCTTGCTCGCGAAAAACTTACAGGCGCCGGGTTTATTCAGGAAGCCTGCGTCATCGTTGACGTTTTTCGCGAGCAAGCTCGCTCCTACAGGGCGCCGGGTTTATTCAGGCAGCCCGCGTCATCGTTGACGTTTTTCGCGAGCAAGCTCGCTCCTACAGGTGACGGCGCAAGATATCTATAGCCGACGCGTGCAGTAAAGCGGTGACGATAGAGCAAACAAGTTGGACAGACTCGACCATTGGTCAATAGCAGGCAACCGCCAGCTGACTAGACTGTCCATTGAGAAGACTGTGTGTGCCCCAAGTGGGCGAAAGGAGGCCCGAATGAGCCTTGCGACAACGATTTTCCTGTTGATCTGTGGTTGGCTGGCCGTCGCCGCCGCCATGCTGTGGGGGGTCATGCGCGTGACGCGTCGGCATCATCACCCCCACGTCAAACCTGCTGAACCCGTCGAGCCGCGCAAGGCGACGGCGCATCACGCCTAGCCAGGCATGCAATTGAAGTCCTGGGTTGCGGCAATTTCCTTGCCGTGGCCGTCCTCAAGGGACGCGCGCACCGTGGTGCCCAGGCTCGACTCCACCAGGGTGTAGTGCTCACCTGCCTTGAAATGCTTGTACTCGATGCGGCCCTGGCAGTCCTGCTGGTTGTCGTCACCCGGCTCGTCTTCAAATAAGGTCACGTCCAGGCGGTGGTCCCCCGGGGTCACTTCAAAATAGCGCCCATCGTCCACGCGCTTGCCATCGACACGCTCGGCCATCAGGTCATTCGGCGCTTCTTCCTGCAAGCCGATCCAGGCTTGGCTGGGGTCCGCCTTGGGGATCGGGCCGGCGCAGGCCGACAGTAAACAGACAAAGCCAAGGACGGGAACTAACAACAGTGGTTTAAGTGACATGACAGGGCTCCAAAGGGCGTGAATGAAAAGGTCGTATCCGATGGCTGACAAGCTTGATCAGCCGCCCCTCCTGGAACAAATGAATCCCTATGAAAGGATCTTCAGCCGTTAACTAAAACTTCCTTCACCTGGCTGAAAGGTGCGTGTTAGGTGGGTCGGGCAAGACTGCCGGGGTTTGCAATCCTGCTCTTCTCGGAGACTCACGCATGCTCGGGCTGGTAAAGACCGCACTGCACAAGCCGTACACCTTCATCGTGCTGGCTATATTCATCTGCATCATCGGGCCGATGGCGGCCCTGCGCACGCCCACGGATGTTTTTCCCGATATCGGCATTCCCGTGGTCGCCGTGGTGTGGCAGTACAACGGCCTGTCCCCGGACGCCATGGCCGGCCGGGTGATCTACACCTACGAACGCTCCCTGAGCACCACCGTCAACGACATCGAACACATCGAGTCGCAATCGTTGCCCGGCATGGGCATCGTCAAGATCTTCTTCCAGCCTGGCGTCGATATCCGTACCGCCAATGCCCAGGTCACAGCCGTGTCACAAACCGTGCTCAAGCAAATGCCACCGGGCATCACCCCGCCGTTGATTCTCAACTACAGCGCCTCCACGGTGCCGATCCTGCAAATGGCGTTCTCCAGCCCCAGCCTTTCGGAAGCCAAAATTCGCGACCTGGTGCAGAACAATATCCGCCTGCCCTTGAGCGCCCTGCCCGGCCTGGCCATGCCCACGCCGATGGGCGGCAAGCAGCGGCAGATTACGCTGGACCTCGACCCCCAAGCTCTGGCCGCCAAAGGCTTGTCGGCCCAGGATGTGGGTAATGCCCTGGCGCTGCAGAACCAGATCATCCCGGTGGGCACCGCCAAGCTGGGGCCCAACGAATACACGATCCTGCTCAACAACAGCCCCAAGGCCATCGATGAGCTCAACGACCTGCCGATCAAGACCGTCGACGGTGCGCTGATCACCATCGGCCAAGTGGCGCATGTGCGCGACGGTTCACCACCGCAAACCAACATCGTGCGGGTCGACGGCCATCGCGCCGTGCTGATGCCGGCGCTGAAAAACGGCAGCATTTCCACCCTGTCGATCATCGACGGTATCCGCCAGATGCTGCCGCGCATCAACGAAACCCTGCCGCCGTCATTGAAAACCTCGCTGCTGGGCGATGCCTCGGTGTTCGTCAAACAGTCGGTGGGCAGCGTGGCCCAGGAAGGCATCATTGCCGCCCTGCTCACCAGTGCGATGATCCTGCTGTTTCTCGGCAGTTGGCGCTCGACCTTGATCATCGCCGCCTCGATTCCCCTGGCGGTGCTTTCGGCCATCGCGCTATTGGCTGTCAGTGGGCAAACCCTCAACGTGATGACGTTGGGCGGGCTGGCATTGGCCGTGGGCATCCTGGTGGATGACGCCACGGTGACCATCGAAAACATCAACTGGCACCTGGAGCAAGGCAAGGCGGTGAAGACTGCGATTCTCGACGGCGCCGCGCAAATCGTCGGCCCGGCGTTCGTCTCACTGCTGTGCATCTGCATCGTGTTCGTGCCGATGTTTTTGCTGCAGGGCATCGCCGGTTACCTGTTCCGGCCAATGGCATTGGCGGTGATCTTCGCCATGGCCAGTTCGTTCATTCTCTCGCGCACCCTGGTGCCGACGCTGGCGATGTTTTTGCTCAAGCCGCATAGGCCCGAGCCAGGCGCGGGGCATCATCCGGAAGATGCATTCATCAATCACCATGAAGGTGAACAGCACCCGAAACCGCGCAATGCGTTGCTGCAATCGGTGCTGAATTTTCAACAGGGATTCGAGCGGCACTTTTCCAAAATCCGTGACACCTACCATGGCCTGCTGACGCTGGCGCTGGGGGCACGCAAGCGCTTCATTGTCGGGTTCCTGGCGTGCGTATTGGCGTCGTTCCTGCTGTTGCCGAGCCTGGGCCAGGACTTTTTCCCGGCCACCGACGCGGGTGCCCTGGCCCTGCATGTGCGCTTGCCCCTGGGCACGCGCATCGAGGAAAGCGCCGCGGCGTTCGACCGCATCGAAGCGCGGATCCGCGAAGTCATCCCCGCCGAAGAACTGGACACCATCGTCGACAATATCGGCATCCCGCTCAGCGGCATCGACATGGCCTACAGCAGCAGCGGCACCATCGGCCCGCAGGATGGCGACATCCAGGTCAGCTTGAAAGCGCACCACGCGCCCACCGCCGACTATGTGAAGAAACTGCGCGAAGCCCTGCCGCAAAGTTTCCCCGGCAGCCACTTTGCGTTCCTGCCCGCGGACATCAGCAGCCAGATCCTCAACTTCGGCGCCCCGGCCCCGCTGGACGTCAAAATCTCCGGGCGCAGTGACGCAGACAACCGCGCCTATGCCGTCGAACTTGAACGGCGCCTGCAGCATGTACCGGGGATTGCCGACCTGCGCATCCAGCAATCCACCGGCTACCCCTCGCTGCAAGTAAACGTGGACCGTATGCGCGCCAATGGCCTGGGCATTACCGAGCGTGATGTCACCAACAGCATGGTCGCCTCCCTCGCCGGCAGCTCGCAAACCGCGCCGACCTTCTGGCTCAACCCGGCCAACGGCGTGTCTTATTCCATCGTCGCCGCCACCCCGCAATACCGCCTCGACAGCTTGCCGTCCCTGGAAGCGCTGCCGGTGACGGGGGCCAATGGGCAGGCGCAAATCCTCGGCGGCGTGGCGACCATCTCCCGGGTACAAAGCCCGGCCGTGGTGACCCACTACAACATCGAACCGACCCTGGACCTGTACGCCAACGTGCAAGGCCGCGACCTCGGCGGCGTCGCCCGCAATGTGCAAAAAGTGCTGGATGACACGGCGTCCATGCGTCCCAAAGGCGCGACCATCAGCCTGCACGGGCAGATCGATGCGCTGCATGAGGCATTCAGTGGTTTGAGCTTCGGGCTGCTCGGCGCGGTGGTGCTGATCTACTTGCTGATCGTGGTCAACTTCCAGTCATGGGCCGACCCCTTTGTGATCATCACGGCGTTACCGGCAGCACTGGCGGGCATCGTGTGGATGCTGTTTCTCAGCGGCACCTCGTTGTCGGTCCCGGCACTCACCGGCGCCATCTTGTGCATGGGCGTGGCGACCGCCAACTCGATCCTGGTGGTGAGCTTCTGCCGAGAGCGCCTGGCCGAACATGGCGATGCGCTGAAAGCCGCACTTGAAGCGGGCTACACACGCTTTCGCCCGGTGTGCATGACCGCCCTGGCGATGATCATCGGCATGCTGCCCCTGGCGATTTCCGAGGAGCAGAACGCCCCGCTCGGTCGGGCGGTCATCGGCGGCTTGATCTTCGCCACCATCGCCACTTTGTTGTTTGTTCCCGTGGTCTTCAGCCTGGTCCACGGCCGTCATCCTACTCGCGCAACTGCTGGAGAAACGCCCCATGTCGCCTGATCAAAAACCCTCGCGCAAGCGCCTGATGCTCCTGGGTGTGGGTGGCCTGACGTTGGCTGCCCTGTTAGTCGCCAGCGGCCTGCACGCGCGTACGCTGCACGAGCAATCGGTCACTGCCTGGACCGAAGCCGCCGCCGTCCCTCAGGTGATGGTGTTCCAACCCAAGCCAAACGTCGGCGGTGACACCCTGCGCCTGCCCGCCCACCTGGAGGCATGGAGTAAGGCGGCGATCCATGCACGGGTCAGCGGCTACTTGAAGGACTGGAAAGTCGACATCGGTACCCAGGTCAAGGCCGGGCAAATCCTCGCCGAAATCGACAGCCCCGACCTTGACCAACAACTGGCCCAGGCCCATGCCCGCCTGATCCTGCAACAAGCCAATGCACGCCTGGCAGCCACCACGGCGACCCGCTGGCAAAACCTGCTGGCCAGCCATTCGGTATCGCGCCAGGACGCCGATGAGAAAACCTCCAACGCCGCAGCCGCCAAGGCCAACACCGAAGCCGCCGCAGCAGACTATGCGCGACTGTGCGCCCTGGAAAGCTACAAGAGCCTGCGCGCGCCGTTCGCCGGCACCATCACCGCCCGCAACACGGACATCGGCCAGTTGATCAAAGCCGATAACGCCAGCGATCCGGAACTGTTCAACATTGCCGACACCCACCAATTGCGCTTGTACGTGCCGGTGCCGCAGAACTATGCAGCGGTCATTCATACAGGCCTTGAGGCCGAACTGACCGTCCCCGAGCACCCCGGTGAGCACTTCAAGGCACGCCTGATCGGTGACTCCACCGCCATCGACCGCCGCTCCGGCACCCTGCTCGCCCAGTTCGTCGCCGACAACCCCAACGGCGAACTGCTGCCGGGCGACTACGCCGAAGTCACCCTGCCGATTCCGGCTGACACCCATGGCGTAAGCATCCCGGCCAGCGCCTTGATCTTCCGCGCCCAGGGCACCCAGGTAGCGGTGCTGGACGGGCGCAACCATGTGCACCTGCAAGACATTCATATTGGCCTGGACCTCGGCGAGCGCCTGGTGATCGACCAGGGCTTGAAGCCTGCTGACCGCATCATCGACAACCCGCCCGACGCCCTGCGCGAAGGCGACCCGGTGCAACTGGCCGACGCCTCAGGAGGTGCCCATGCGCCCAAGGCTTAAGCCGCTGGCGGCACTGATGGTGCTGGCGTTGCAGGGTTGCTCGATGGCGCCCACCTATACGGTGCCGTCGATTGACCTGCCCGCCCACTACCGCGAACAAACCAGCGATGGCCCCTGGCACAGCGCGCAACCGTCGGACCAATTGGCGCCCCAGTGGTGGCAGCTTTACCACGACTCGCGCCTGAACGCGCTGCAACAGCAACTGCTCAAGGCCAACCCGGACCTGGCCGCGGCGCTGGCGCACTTCGATGCGTCCCAGGCCTATGCCAGTCAACTGCAAGCGGGCCTATTCCCGCAACTCACCGCCAGCGCGCAACCGCAGCGCCAGCGTCAATCGGATTCACGACCGTTGCGCGGCACTACACAGCCGTCGGTGTACAACAGCAATACCGCTGGGTTTTCCCTGGGTTACGACCTCGACCTGTGGGGCAGAATCCGCAACCAGGTCGCTGCAGGCGATGCCCAGGCACAAGCGTCCTTTGATGATCTGGCGGTGGTGCGCCTGAGCCTCCAACAGCAGTTGGCGAGCCTGTATGTGCAACTCAATGGGCTGGATGCGCAAAGCAGGATACTCAACAGCTCACTGGAGGAATTCAGCCAGGCGCTCCAACTGACCCGCAGCCGTTATGAAGGCCAGATTGCGTCGGAACTGGACCTGACCCGCGCACAAAACCAACTGGCCGAGGCCAAGGCACAGCTGGATGAAGTGCGTGATCAACGCAACCTCGCCGAGCATGCCATCGGCGAATTGGTGGGCGTGACGGCCAGTGATTTTTCATTGCCGCCCAGCCCGCAGTTAATGGCGTTGCCTGGCATTCCAGCGCAGTTGCCCAGCCACCTGCTGCAGCGTCGCCCGGACATTGCCGCCGCTGAACGCCGCGTGTTTGCAGCCAACGCAACTATCGGCGTGGCCAAGGCGGCGTGGTTTCCGGATTTCAGTTTGACCGGTGTGCTGGGCGGGCAGACCCAAGGGGTTGGCAACCTGCTGTCCGCCGGCAACCGGTATTGGGCACTGGGGCCGCTGATGAACCTGCCGATCTTCGACGGCGGGCGCTTGAGCGCCAATGAGCGCCAGGCCAAAGCCGAGTTCGAGGAGGCCTCGGCACAGTACCGTAGCCACGTATTGAAAGCCGTTCGCGAGGTGGAAGATAACCTCGCGCAACTGCGGGATCTGCAGCAGCAAGCCGAGGACGAGCAAGCAGCCGCAGACGCGGCGCAACATACCCAGGCCTTGGCGATGAACAGCTATCAGGCCGGGGCGGTGAGTTACCTGGACGTGGTCACCGCCCAAACCGCCGCCTTGCAGGCACAGAGAACATTGCAGGCGGTGCAGACCCGGCAATTGCAAGCAAGCGTGGGACTGTTGACCGCACTCGGCGGCGGCTGGCAGCCGAGTTAATACCCTGTAGGAGCGAGCTTGCTCGCGAAAAACTCACAGGCGCAGCGTTCTTCAGGAAGCACGCGTTATCGTTGGGGTTTTTCGCGAGCAAGCTCGCTCCTACATTTTTTAGCGCATTTCAGGCCGCGAGCTGGCCGCTGGCGATGGCCGCTGAAGCGGCTAGCATGGCGCGCAACAACACCGCGCACCCCGCCGCCAGGTCATCCGGCGCGGCATTTTCGATTTCGTTGTGGCTGATGCCGCCTTCACACGGCACAAAGATCATTCCCGCCGGGCCCAGCTCAGCCACGAAGATCGCGTCGTGCCCTGCCCCGCTGACGATGTCCAGGTTCGATAAGCCCAAGCCATTGGCGGCATCGCGCACCGCCTCCACACAGCCTTTGTCAAAGTAAAGCGGCGGGAAGTCCGCCGTGGGCTGCAGGTCGAAACTCAAGCCGTGTTTGGCGCAGGTGTCCTCGATCACCTGGCGCACCTGGGCGATCATCGAATCCAGCCGTGCCGGTTCCAAGTGACGAAAATCCAGGGTCATGCGCACTTCACCGGGAATCACGTTGCGCGATCCCGGGTACGCTTGCAGGCAACCCACCGTGCCGCATGCGTGGGGCTGGTGCGCCAACGCCGCCGCGTTCACGGCGGCCACCACCGCGGCCGCGCCGACCAGGGCGTCCTTGCGCAAGTGCATGGGTGTAGGGCCGGCATGGGCCTCAACACCGCGCAGCTTCAGGTCAAACCACTTTTGCCCGAGGGCGCCGAGCACCACGCCGATGGTTTTGTGTTCATCCTCCAGAATCGGCCCTTGTTCGATATGGGCCTCGAAATAAGCGCCGACCTTATGCCCGCTGACCGGCCGCGTTCCTGCATAGCCAATCGCGTTCAACGCCTCCCCCACGCTGACCCCATCGGCATCCACTTTGGCCAGGGTATCGGCCAGGGTGAACTTCTCGGCAAACACCCCTGAGCCCATCATGCACGGCGGGAAGCGCGAGCCTTCTTCGTTGGTCCATACCACCACTTCCAGCGGCGCCTCGGTTTCCACCTTCAGGTCGTTGAGGGTGCGCAGCACTTCCACACCGGCCAGCACGCCGAAGCAACCGTCGAACTTGCCGCCGGTGGGCTGGGTGTCGATATGGCTGCCGGTCATCACCGGTGGCAGGTCGGGATTGCGGCCGGGGCGGCGCGCAAAGATATTGCCGATGCCGTCGATGGTCACGGTGCAACCGGCCGCTTCGCACCACTGCACGAAGAGATCGCGAGCCTTGCGGTCGAGGTCGGTGAGGGCCAGGCGACACACACCGCCCTTGGGGGTGGCGCCGAGTTTGGCCAGGTCCATCAGCGACTGCCACAGACGGTCGCGGTTGATGTGCTGATGGGTCGATTGCAGAACGTCGAGGGCAGCGTTCATGGGGGTCTCCTCAGGCTGAGTTTCTTATGCATTGACGCGGTCAAGTGTGGGAGCTGGCTTGCCTGCGATGGCGGTGTGTCAGGCGACACGGCTTTAACTGATAGTCCGCTATCGCAGGCAAGCCAGCTCCCACCTCGACCGTGGTTTACAACGGCGCCTTGGCGGTGATCGGGCTCGCCCCGCGCTTGGCGTTCAAGCCGTAATACAACACCCCGCCCAACGCCGAACCGGTAAACCAGCCGTAGCTGTAGAACCAGCTGAACGCATCGCTGCCCAGCGACAGCAGCGTCAGCACCACCGGTACGCCAAAGGCGACAAAGCCGCTCCAGTTCCAGGCCGGGTACACGTCATCGCGGTACAGGCCGGCCAGGTCCAGCTGCTGTTTTCGAGTAATGAAGTAGTCCACCACCATGATCCCGGCAATCGGCCCCAGCAGGCTCGAATAGCCCAGCAGCCAATTGGAATACACGGTTTCAAGACTCACGTCCGAGACGATCAGCCCGAGTTTTTTCAGCAGTTCATGGGCCATCAGCGCCAGCCCTACCAGGCCGGTGAGGATCACCGCCGTGGTGCGGTTGATCAGCTTGGGCGCGATGTTCTGGAAGTCGTTGGTGGGCGAGACGATGTTCGCCGCGGTGTTGGTGGACAAGGTCGCGACGATGATCAGCGCCATGGCGATGGCCACCCACACCGGGCTCTGGATATGACCGATCAGGCTCACAGGGTCGGAGACGCTGACCCCCACCAGTTTCACCGAGGCGGCGGTCATGACCACGCCGAGGGCGGCGAACAAGAACATGGTCAGCGGCAAGCCGAAGATCTGCCCCAGAATCTGGTCTTTCTGGCTGTTGGCGTAGCGGCTGAAGTCGGGAATGTTCAGCGACAACGTGGCCCAGAACCCCACCATCGCCGTAAGCCCCGCCATGAAGTAACCGGTGAGGCTCGCGCCTTCGGGGCGCTTGGGTGGAATAGCCATCAGCTCGCTGAGGGACACGTTCGGCATCGCCCATACCAGCAGACCAACTCCTACGGCGACCAACAGCGGCGCCGACAAGGTTTCCAGGCGCTTGATCGACTCGGCGCCACGCAGCACCACCCACAGGTTCAAGCACCAAAACAGCATGAAACCGATCACCTCACCGGTACCGCCGAGGGCTTTCCAGCCATCGAAAATCGAGCCCAAAAACAGGTGGATCGCCAGCCCGCCGAACATCGTCTGGATACCAAACCAGCCGCAGGCCACCAGCGCTCGGATCAGGCACGGTACGTTGGAACCAAGGATGCCGAAGGACGAACGCAACAGTACCGGAAACGGAATGCCGTACTTGGTGCCGGGAAACGCGTTGAGGGTTAGTGGGATCAACACCACGATATTGGCCAGCAGGATCGCTACCAGCGCCTCCCCCACCGACAGCCCGAAATACGCCGTGAGCACCCCGCCCAAGGTGTAGGTGGGCACACAGATCGACATACCGACCCATAGCGCCGTGATGTGCCATTTGTTCCAGGTGCGCTCGTGCACTTTGGTAGGTGCCATGTCGTGGTTGTAGCGAGGGCTGTCGAGGACGTCGGGGCCGGCGTCGAGTTCGTACAGGCCGTTGCGCTCGATGACTTGCGATCTGTTCTGTTGCATGGCCGCTCCACGGTTTTTTTAAAATTATTGTTGCTCACCTGCACGCTAGGTTCAGGTGGCCGGAGTACCGCATCGACAACATGACATCCAGGGTTCCGGCCAACTGCCCGTGCACTCAATAACCGTGCCGACAACCGCCTCTGAACCCGCACCGCTTATATAACGTACTGATGTTTATCAGCTTTCCAATTGAACCTGCGGTACTTGCCGCATGCGTCAGGCTAAACAACTCACAAGTTGCTCGAACCCTCAGGTCTCAATCTGGTGCATCACAATTATTTTTATTTCTCGACGCCGTCAAGCGGCATATCTCAAGCGCCTGATTTGCAATAAGAAATATTGATCAGATCAAGAACCTGTCAAGTGCGTCAAAACAGGGTGGGCGTGCTTCATTTTGGTGAAAATAGGATTTTTCTTATGTATATCAACAAGATAAAAACTATAAAGGCTTGCGAAAAATCTTCTTGCTCATTCGAAAAACTCGGGCTAGTTTCTATTCCTGTCACCGATGACAGGAATTAACCCGTCATCGGTACGCACTATTAAAACACTTAGAACTGGCACAAGCCGGTCAAGCCTGTGAGGAACTCGACATGTCGCTGTTGATCCGTGGCGCCACCGTTGTTACCCATGATGAAAGTTACCGCGCCGACGTGTTATGCGCAGAGGGTCTAATTCGCGCCATTGGCACGAATCTGGATATTCCCGCAGGCTGCGAAATACTCGATGGCAGCGGCCAATACTTGATGCCGGGCGGCATCGACCCCCATACCCATATGCAACTGCCCTTCATGGGCACCGTGGCCAGTGAAGACTTTTTCAGTGGTACGGCGGCAGGCTTGGCCGGTGGTACCACCTCGATCATCGACTTCGTGATTCCCAACCCGCAGCAATCGCTGATGGAAGCTTTCCACCAATGGCGCGGCTGGGCCGATAAGTCTGCCGCCGACTACGGGTTTCATGTAGCGATCACCTGGTGGAGCGAGCAGGTACGCGAGGAGATGGCCGAGTTGGTCAGCCATCACGGCATCAACAGCTTCAAGCATTTCATGGCCTACAAGAACGCGATCATGGCGGCCGACGACACCCTGGTTGCCAGTTTCGAACGCTGCCTGGAACTCGGCGCGGTGCCCACCGTGCATGCCGAAAACGGCGAGCTGGTGTATCACCTGCAACGCAAACTGATGGCCCAGGGCATCACCGGGCCGGAAGCCCATCCGCTGTCGCGCCCCTCTCAAGTGGAAGGCGAAGCGGCCAGCCGTGCCATCCGGATTGCCGAAACAATCGGCACGCCGCTTTACCTGGTGCATGTGTCGACGAAGGAAGCCCTGGATGAAATCACCTACGCCCGAGGCAAGGGCCAGGCGGTGTACGGTGAAGTGCTCGCCGGCCACCTGTTGCTCGATGACAGTGTGTACCAGCACCCCGACTGGCAGACCGCCGCCGGCTATGTGATGAGCCCGCCGTTCCGCCCGCGCGGGCACCAAGAGGCACTGTGGCATGGCCTGCAAGCGGGCAACCTGCACACCACCGCCACCGACCACTGCTGCTTCTGCGCCGAGCAAAAAGCCGCCGGGCGTGATGACTTCAGCAAGATCCCCAACGGCACCGCCGGCATTGAAGACCGCATGGCGCTGCTGTGGCACGAAGGCGTCAATACCGGGCGTTTGTCGATGCAGGAGTTTGTCGCGCTGACCTCCACCAACACCGCAAAAATCTTCAACCTCTACCCACGCAAAGGCGCGATACGCGTAGGCGCCGATGCCGACCTGGTGCTATGGGACCCCGAGGGCGCGCGGACTATTTCCGCCAAGACCCACCATCAGCAGGTGGACTTCAACATCTTCGAAGGCAAGACCGTGCGCGGCGTGCCCAGCCACACCATCAGCCAGGGCAAGCTGGTGTGGGCCGATGGCGACCTGCGCGCCGAGCGGGGGGCCGGCCGGTATGTGGAGCGGCCGGCGTATCCGTCGGTGTTCGAGCAGTTGAGCAAGCGGGCAGCGCTTTCCAAGCCGGTGGCCGTGAACCGCTGAGACCGCTTTCGGGAGCCCCTCCCACATTTTTGACCTGTGTACACATTCAAATGTGGGAGCTGGCTTGCCTGCGATGAGGCCAGCCCAGGCCACAAATAACCAGTGCCCGGCAGAGGCACAGAACCGTGAGGCCAATACCGTGATCCAGACCCTGACCCACCTCCCCCACCCCCGCGAAGACGGGGCCACCCTCGCCAGCCAATTCACCGACCTGGCACCGCCGCTCAACGCCCGCCAGGCCCAACTGGAAGCTTCGCGCTGCCTGTACTGCTACGACGCGCCTTGTGTGAATGCGTGCCCCAGCGAGATCGACATCCCTTCGTTCATCCGCAATATCCACACCGAGAACGTGCAAGGGGCCGCGCAGAAGATCCTCTCGGCCAACATACTCGGTGGCAGTTGCGCACGGGTGTGCCCGACGGAAATCCTCTGCCAGCAAGCGTGCGTACGCAATAGCGCCGAAGAATGCGCCCCTGTGCTGATCGGCCTGTTGCAACGCTACGCCATCGACAACGCGCACTTCAGCGAACACCCGTTCCAACGCGCCGCCCCCACCGGCAAGCGCATCGCCGTGGTCGGCGCCGGGCCTGCCGGTTTGGCCTGCGCTCACCGCGCCGCCTTGCACGGCCATGACGTGGTGATTTTCGAAGCGCGGGAAAAAGCCGGCGGCCTGAATGAATACGGGATCGCCAAATACAAACTGGTGGACGACTTCGCCCAGAAGGAACTGGATTTCCTCCTGCAGATTGGCGGCATCGAGGTTCGCCACGGCCAGCGCCTGGGCGGCAACCTGACCTTGAGCGAACTGCACCAGCAATTCGATTCAGTGTTCCTCGGCCTCGGTCTCGCTGCCAGCAAACAGCTGGGCCTGCCCTTTGAGGACGCCCCCGGCCTGCTCGCCGCCACTGACTATATCCGCGAACTGCGCCAGACCGATGACCTCACCCAACTGCCCCTGGCCGACCGCTGCATCGTGCTCGGCGCCGGCAACACCGCCATCGACATGGCCGTGCAAATGGCCCGCCTCGGTGCCCGCGATGTCAACCTGGTGTACCGCCGTGGCCTGGCCGACATGGGCGCGACCCACCACGAACAGGACATCGCCAAAGCCAATCAAGTACGACTGTTGACCTGGGCCCAACCCGACGAAGTATTACTCGACGACCAAGGCCGTGTACGCGGCATGCGCTTTGCCCGGACCCGCCTGGAAAACGGTCGCCTGCTGCCGACCGGGGAAACCTTCGAACTGGCCGCCGATGCGATCTTCAAGGCGATCGGGCAAGGCTTTGACAACGACGCCCTGCACGATCCGCTGGCCCAACAACTGCACCGCGTCGGCGAGCGCATCTTCGTCGATGAGCAACTGCGCACCAGCATCCCAGGGGTGTATGCCGGCGGCGACTGCGTCAGCCTCGGCCAGGACCTCACCGTGCAGGCGGTACAACATGGCAAGCGGGCTGCCGAAGCCATGCACGCCCAACTCATGCTGACTGTGGAGGCTGCGTAATGGCCGATCTCTCGATTGTATTCGCCGGTATCAAAGCGCCCAACCCGTTCTGGCTGGCCTCCGCGCCGCCCACCGACAAAGCCTACAACGTGGTGCGCGCCTTCGAGGCCGGCTGGGGTGGCGTGGTGTGGAAAACCCTGGGGGAAGACCCGGCAGCGGTGAACGTGTCGTCGCGCTACTCCGCGCACTATGGCGCCAACCGCGAAGTGCTGGGCATCAACAATATCGAACTGATCACCGACCGTTCCCTGGAGATCAACCTGCGGGAAATCACCCAGGTGAAAAAGGACTGGCCGGACCGCGCCCTGATCGTCTCGCTGATGGTGCCTTGTGTCGAAGCGTCCTGGAAAAACATCCTGCCCTTGGTAGAGGCGACCGGCTGCGACGGTATCGAGCTGAACTTCGGCTGCCCTCACGGCATGCCCGAACGGGGCATGGGCGCCGCCGTCGGCCAAGTGCCTGAGTACGTGGAGCAGGTGACGCGCTGGTGCAAGACGTATTGCTCGCTGCCGGTGATCGTCAAACTCACGCCGAACATCACCGACATCCGCGTGGCGGCGCGGGCGGCCTATCGCGGCGGCGCGGATGCGGTGTCGCTGATCAACACCATCAACTCCATCACCAGCGTGGACTTGGAACGTATGGTCGCGCTGCCGGTGGTCGGCACTCAGAGCACCCATGGCGGTTACTGCGGCTCGGCGGTCAAGCCGATTGCGTTGAACATGGTCGCCGAAATCGCCCGTGACCCACAGACCCACGGCCTGCCGATTTGTGGCATCGGCGGTATCGGCACCTGGCGCGACGCCGCGGAGTTTGTCGCTCTCGGCTGCGGCGCCGTGCAGGTGTGCACGGCGGCGATGCTGCATGGGTTTCGCATCGTTGAAGAGATGAAGGATGGTTTGTCGCGCTGGATGGACAGCCAAGGCCATGCCAACTTGCAGGCGTTTTCCGGGCGGGCGGTGGGCAATACCACCGACTGGAAGTACCTGGACATCAACTACCAGGTTATCGCCAAGATAGACCAAGAGGCGTGCATTGGCTGTGGGCGTTGCCATATTGCCTGCGAGGACACCTCGCACCAGGCCATTGCGAGCTTGAAGCAGGCCGATGGCACGCATCTGTATGAGGTGATCGACGATGAGTGCGTGGGCTGCAACCTGTGCCAGATCACCTGCCCGGTGGCCGACTGCATCGACATGGTGCCGATCGATACCGGCAAGCCGTTTTTGAACTGGACGCAGGACCCGCGCAATCCTTACCGGGAGGCGGTGTAGTTCTTTAGGTCGCTATCGCAGGCAAGCTAGCTCCCACAGTTGGAATGCGTTCCAATGTGGGAGCTGGCTTGCCTGCGATAGGCATAGGTATCTACACAACTTTGGTGTGACGCTGGACCTGTGGCGAGGGAGCTTGCTCCCGTGACGGACTGACAGCCGGCGCTGATCTAACTGACACACCACGACCCAAATGTGGGAGCTGGCTTGCCTGCGAAGACGGCCTGACAGTCAACACAGTTGGACCGGGTACATATCCGTTATTTAGGTAACGGCCACTTAGGGTTACGCCCTGACGGCGTCTCACTTTTGAAAAGCGCAAAAGTAAGCAAAACGCTCTTGCCCCACCACTCGGCACCTCGCTTAGGCTCGGTGTGCCCGAACACAGGCTTGAATCCGTGGGCCGCGAATTCAAGCCTGCGTTCGGCCAGCGTGGTTTAACGGGGCGCCTAAGATCAAAAGCAGATCAAGAGCAAGATCAAGAGCGACTCGCTTCGCATCGTGTTTACCGTCTGCTGTTACAACCCACAAAGTTGTGTAGATACCTATGCTGCGATAGGGCCTTGAGCCTCGCTACAAGGCTCAAGGCTCCAAGCCAATCCCGCGCAAAATCACACCGGTCACGGTCTGAATGGCCTTCTCGAACTGCCTGTCCGACAACGGCTGGTGATCATTCAAGATCTTCACCTGGTGGTCGAAGTCGGCATAGTGCTGGGTCGAGGCCCAGATCATGTACAGCAGGCTCGACGGTTCCACCGGCAGGATGCGTTTGTCTTGCACCCATTGGCGAATCTTCGCTTCCTTCATTTTGGCCCAGTCGTACAGGCTTTCATCCAAGGCTTCACCAAGTGTAGGCGCGCCGTGGATGATTTCATTGGCCCAGACCTTGGAGCCATACGGCCGGGTGCGCGAGCGCTGCATCTTGGCGCGGATGTAGCTGCTGAGCACTACACGAGGGTCGTCAAAGGTTTCAAAGCTCAGGGCGTCCTGCTTCCACAACTCCAGCAGGTCGAACAGCACCGCGCTGTACAGCTCGCTTTTGGTGGTGAAGTAGTAATGCAGGTTGGAGCGCGGCAGTTGCGCTTCTTCGGCAATGTCGGCCATGGCGGTGCTGCCATAGCCCTTATTGGCGAAGACCTTCTCCGCCGCCAGCAGGATTTTTTCGACGTTGACCCGACGAATTCCGATCTTGTGATTGCCCATAAGGGCTCCCTGACAACAACACGGCCTAAAGACTACCACCGGCTCTAGATCGGGGCGACAGGCCAAGCCGAAACTTCGTACACTGCCGGCTCCTATCCTTTGATCGGTATTGAACAATGTTGCTCAAGAAGTCCCTGACCGCTGCTGTCCTGTTCACTGCCCTGCTGGGCGCCTCGGCGGCGTTTGCTCACGCCCACCTCAAGAGCGCGCAACCTGCGGCTGACAGCAACGTCGCCGCGCCGAAAGACCTGCGCCTGACCTTCAGCGAAGGCGTCGAAGCCACCTTCACCAAGGTGTCCCTGAGCAAGGACGGCACCGAAATTACGATCAAGGGCCTGGAAACCCCGGACGCCGACAAGAAAACCCTGGTGGTCACGCCTGCCGCTCCGCTGGCAAGCGGCACCTATAAAGTCGAATGGCATGCAGTGTCCGTCGACACTCACAAAAGCGAAGGCACTTACAGCTTCAAGATCGGCCAATAACCCATGGCAACCCTGCTGGTGCTGTGCCGCTTCCTGCATTTCATCGTCGTGCTGTTAATGTTCGGGGCCTGGGTGTTCAGGCCCTGGCTGCTCGGCGCTGATGTGCAACCGACACTGGACCGGCAACTGCTGCGCATCACCCGTGGCCTGGCCGGGTTGGGGCTCGTCACCGGTGTTGTGTGGTTGCTGTTGATCACCGCCAGCATGGCCGGCAGTTGGGACGCGGCGCTACAACCTGCCACCCTTCAGTTGGTGCTGGGCAAGACCTTTTTTGGCCAGGTATGGGCCTGGCATCTGCTGCTGAGCCTGCTGCTGGTGATCGTGCTGATCACGCCCTGGCCGGCCTTGCGCTTGCCGCTGCTCGCCCTGCTGCTGGCAACCCTGGCACCTGTAGGCCATGGCGCCATGCTCGACGGGCTGAGCGGGCAGTTGCTGATCCTTAACCAGGTGGTGCATCTGCTGTGCGTTGGGGCCTGGCTCGGTGGGTTGCTGGTGTTGGTGCTGATCCTCCGCCAGGCGCGAGACCACCGCCTGGAGCCGATTTTGCGCCGCTTCAGCGGCGTGGGATATGGCCTGGTCGCCGGCCTGTTGGTGACTGGCTTGATCAACGTGCGCGTACTCACTGGGCAACTGTGGCCCACGCCGCTCTTCCAAGGGTTTGCCTTGATTTTGCTGATCAAGGTGGGACTGGTGCTGGGTATGCTGGGGTTGGCGCTGTTGAACCGGTTGCGTATCAAGCGCTGCGAGCAACGCCTGGGCAGTTTGCGAGCCAGCGTGATGATGGAGTGGCTGCTGGGCCTTGCAGCCGTGGCGGCGGTTTCCCTGCTTGGCACCCTGCCGCCGATGGTCATGGCGGGCTGAAACCTGCGTGCAATGCAATCAATGGGGGATTTGGCTTGCCTTAATGCCAGTCAGTTAAGGTTTTGTAGGAGCGAGCTTGCTCGCGAAAAACTCACAGGCGCCGCGTTCATTCAGCAAGCACGCTTTATCGTTGACGTTTTTCGCGAGCAAGCTCGCTCCTACAGGGGGGGCGAACAGGCCGCTGCGTTGAATCGTTTCACCGAAGTCATCGTATAACTTCTGCTTGACACGCCCCGAAAACCTCGCAAATATCGCGCTCAATGTTGTACGACGACGTATGACAAATAATAAAAACAACAAAACAAAGGGAGCCTCACTGTGAGTCAATCCGCCCGTCATTCCTGCACGCGCCTGGGACTTTTAAGTCTCGGCAGCCTGGCCGTCACCCTGCCGCTGGGTGCCCATGCCGAAGGCTTTATCGACGACGCCAAGGCCACGCTCAATCTGCGTAATGCCTACTTCAACCGCAACTTCACCAACCCGACCAACCCCCAGGGCAAGGCCGAAGAGTGGACGCAGAATTTTATCCTCGATGCCAAGTCCGGCTTTACTCAGGGCACGGTCGGCTTCGGGATAGACGTGTTGGGCCTGTATTCGCAAAAGCTCGATGGCGGCAAAGGCACCGCCGGCACCCAACTGCTACCGGTACATGACGATGGCCGCCCCGCCGACAATTTCGGGCGCCTGGGTGTCGCGCTGAAAACCAGGCTGTCGAAGACCGAGTTGAAGGTTGGCGAATGGATGCCGGTGCTGCCGATCCTGCGCTCCGATGATGGCCGCTCCCTGCCGCAGACCTTTCGTGGCGGACAAATCACCTCCAATGAAATCGCCGGCCTGACGCTCTATGGGGGTCAGTTTCGCGGCAACAGCCCACGCAACGACGCGAGCATGGAAGACATGTTCATGAACGGCAAAGCTGCGTTCACTTCGGACCGCTTCAACTTCGGCGGCGGCGAATACACCTTCAATGACAAACGTACCCAGGTCGGCCTGTGGTACGCCGAACTGACTGATATCTACCAGCAGCAGTACCTCAACCTCACCCACAGCCAGCCGGTGGGCGACTGGACCCTGGGCGCCAACCTTGGCTTCTTCAATGGCAAGGAAGACGGTAGCGCCCTGGCCGGCGACCTCGATAACAAGACCCTGTTCGCCCTGCTATCGGCCAAATACAACGGCCACACTTTCTATGTTGGCCTGCAAAAACTCAGCGGCGACAGCGCCTGGATGCGCATCAACGGCACCAGCGGCGGCACCTTGGCCAACGACAGCTACAACGCCAGTTATGACAACGCCAAGGAAAAGTCCTGGCAGGTGCGCCACGACTTCAACTTTGTGGTACTCGGGGTTCCGGGGCTGACCCTGATGAACCGTTATATCAGCGGCAGCAACGTACACACCGGGGCGATCACCGACGGCAAGGAGTGGGGGCGTGAGTCGGAACTGGCCTACACGGTGCAGAGCGGTGCGCTGAAGAACCTGAATGTGAAGTGGCGCAACTCGACCATGCGCCGGGACTTCAGCAATAACGAGTTCGATGAGAACCGGATTTTTATCAGCTATCCGATTTCGCTGTTGTAGGTTCCAGGGTCGAACTCGATCTCAAAGGTGCCGCACATCCATGTGGGAGCTGGCTTGCCTGCGATAGCGGTGGGTCAGTTACCACACCCTTTTCTGACTCACCGCTATCGCAGGCAAGCCAGCTCCCACATTTGATCTCATGCGCCTGGAAGGAAGTTGACATCACCAGGAATCCCTAACACTATTTCCCTATAGTCATACGACAACCTACAACAAAAAATCTGGAAGGCCCATGACCACCACCACTCCCACTCCTTTCAACCGCCTGCTGCTTACCGGTGCCGCCGGTGGCCTGGGCAAAGTCCTGCGTGAACGCATGCGGCCTTATGCCCAGGTGCTACGCCTTTCGGATATCGCTGAAATGGCTCCCGCCACCGATGCTCGCGAAGAAGTGCAAACCTGCGACCTGGCCGACAAACACGCCGTGCATCAGTTGGTAGAGGGCGTCGACGCCATCCTGCACTTTGGCGGTGTGTCGGTGGAGCGCTCGTTCGAAGAGGTGCTGGGCGCGAACATCAGTGGCATTTTCCATATCTACGAAGCCGCCCGCCGCCACGGGGTCAAGCGGGTGATCTTCGCCAGTTCCAACCACGTGATCGGTTTCTACAAACAGGGCGAGCAACTCGACGCCCACTCCCCGCGCCGCCCGGACAGTTACTACGGCCTGTCCAAGTCCTACGGCGAAGACATGGCCAGTTTTTACTTCGACCGGTATGGCATCGAGACTGTGAGCATCCGTATCGGCTCATCGTTTCCGCAACCGCAGAACCGCCGGATGATGCACACCTGGCTGAGTTTCGACGACTTGACCCAACTGCTCGAACGCGCGCTGTACACGCCCAACGTCGGCCATACCGTGGTGTACGGCATGTCGGCCAACCTCGATACCTGGTGGGACAACCGCTACGCCGCGCACCTGGGCTTTGCGCCCAAGGACAGCTCCGAAGTGTTCCGCGCCGAGGTTGAAGCCCAACCGCCCGTGGCCACCGATGACCCGGCCAAGGTCTACCAGGGCGGTGCGTTCTGCGCGGCGGGGCCGTTCGGTGACTGAGTGCCCAGCAACCCAAGGGAATGACCATGCGTGCTGAATTGATTGTCGACGCCCGTAACGCCGTGGGCGAATGCCCGGTGTGGGTGCCTGAAGAAAACGCGCTGTATTGGGTGGATATCCCCAACGGCGGCCTGCAACGCTGGAACGCCGCCACCGGCCATCTGGCGGCGTGGAAAGCCCCGCAAATGCTCGCCTGTATTGCCCGCACCAACACGGGTAACTGGGTCGCCGGCATGGAAACTGGCTTCTTCCAGCTCACGCCCCACAACGACGGCAGCCTCGACACCACACCGCTGGCCAGCGTCGAGCATTCACGCCCGGACATGCGTTTGAACGACGGCCGCTGCGATCGCCAAGGCCGTTTCTGGGCCGGCAGCATGGTGCTGGACATGGGCTTGAACGCCGCGGACGGCATCCTTTATCGCTATGCGTCCGGGGCTGCACCCCACGCGCAACTGGACGGGTTCATCACCCTCAACGGCCTGGCCTTCAGCCCCGATGGCCGCACAATGTACGCTTCCGATTCGCACCCGAAGGTGCAACAGGTCTGGGCGTTCGACTACGACATCGAGACCGGCACACCGTCCAATCGCCGCGTATTCATTGATATGAACAACTTCCCCGGGCGTCCCGACGGTGCGGCCGTGGACGCCGAGGGCGGCTACTGGATCTGCGCGAACGACGCCGGGCTGATTCACCGCTTCACCCCCGACGGTCGCCTGGACCGCTCCCTGAGTGTGCCGGTGAAAAAACCCACCATGTGCGCCTTTGGTGGCAGTCGCCTGGACACCCTGTACGTCACTTCCATCCGTGATGACCCAAGTGGACAGTCGCTGTCCGGTGGCGTGTTCGCCCTCAACCCCGGCGTCCAAGGGCTGCCCGAACCCCGCTTCATCGTTTAATCGCTGTGCCTTGAATACAACAATAACAAGACAGGAGTGACTTCCATGGACTTCAAACGCACCTTGCTCGCCGCTGCAATCTTCACCCTCAGCAGCGCCGCCCACGCGCTGGAAATCAAGTTCGCTGACATCCACCCCGCCGGCTACCCCACCGTGGTCGCCGAAGAGAACATGGGCAAGGCCCTGACCAAGGCGAGCAACGGCGAGCTGACCTTCAAGTACTTCCCCGGCGGTGTGCTGGGCTCCGAGAAGGAAGTGGTCGAACAGGCCCAGGTCGGCGCCGTGCAGATGACTCGCGTCAGCCTCGGCATCGTCGGCCCGGTGGTGCCGGACGTGAACGTGTTCAACCTGCCGTTCGTGTTCCGCGACCAGGCGCATATGCGCAAGATCATCGATGGCGAGATCGGTGACGAGATCCTCGCCAAGATCACCGACTCCGAATTCGGCTTGGTGGCCCTGGCCTGGATGGATGGCGGCACGCGCAACCTCTATACCAAGAAACCGGTGCGCAAGATCGAAGACCTCAAGGGCATGAAGATCCGCGTGCAAGGCAACCCGATTTTCATCGAAGCCTTCAACGCCATGGGTGCCAACGGCATTGCCATGGACACCGGCGAGATCTTCAGCGCCCTGCAGACCGGGGTCATCGACGGCGCGGAAAACAACCCGCCGACCTTGCTGGAACACAATCATTTCCAGAACGCCAAGTACTACACCCTCACCGAACACCTGATCCTGCCTGAACCCATCGTGATGTCGAAAATCACCTGGAACAAGCTCAGCCCCGCCCAGCAGGGCATGGTCAAGGCCGCCGCCAAGGCCGCCCAGGCTGATGAGCGCGCGCTCTGGGACGCCAAGTCCGCCAGCAGTGAAGAGAAACTCAAGAAGGCCGGCGTGGAGTTCATCACCGTCGATAAAAAGCCCTTCTATGAGGCCACCGCCGCGGTGCGTGCCAAGTACGGTGCGCCGTATGCGGACATGATCAAGCGCATCGACGCGGTTCAATAACCTCCCCTGCCCTGCATAAGGCCCGGCGCGGTCGGCATCGACGCGCCCGGTCACGGTGAACGCCATGAAGACTTTACTGCTGCGCTTCAATGACCGCCTCTACATGACCTGCATCTGGGTCGCCGGCCTTTCGGTATTGGGGGTCGCCTTGATCATTCCCTGGGGTATCTTCACCCGCTACGCCCTCGGCACCGGTTCCAGCTGGCCGGAGCCCACCGCTATCCTGCTGATGCTGGTGTTCACCTTTATCGGCGCTGCTGCCAGTTACCGTGCCGGTGCGCACATGTCGGTGGCGATGGTTACTGACCGCTTGCCGCCAACCCAACGCCGCCTCGTCGGCATCCTCTCGCAACTGCTGATGGGCACCATCTGCGTGTTCATGACGATTTGGGGCGCCAAGCTGTGCCTGTCCACCTGGAACCAATTCATGAGCGCCATCCCTACCCTGCGCGTGGGCATTACCTATATGCCCATCCCGATTGGCGGCGTGCTGACCCTGGTGTTCGTGGTCGAAAAACTGCTGCTCGGTGACCAGAGCAACCGCAGGGTAGTGCGTTTCGACCTGGTTGAAGAAAACGAAGGGGCCGCCTGATATGGACGCATTGATTCTGTTGGGCAGCTTTGTTGCGTTGATCCTGATCGGCATGCCGGTGGCCTATGCGTTGGGGCTGTCGGCATTGATTGGCGCGTGGTGGATCGACATCCCGTTCCAGGCCCTGATGATTCAGATTGCCGGTGGGGTGAACAAGTTTTCGCTGATGGCGATTCCGTTCTTCGTGCTGGCCGGGGCGATCATGGCTGAGGGCGGCATGTCGCGGCGCCTGGTGGCCTTTGCCGGGGTGCTGGTGGGCTTTGTGCGCGGTGGGTTGTCCTTGGTCAACATCATGGCCTCGACGTTTTTCGGCGCGATTTCCGGTTCATCCGTGGCCGATACCGCGTCGGTCGGCTCGGTGCTGATTCCGGAAATGGAACGGCGTGGTTATCCGCGCGAATTCGCCACCGCAGTCACCGTCAGCGGTTCGGTGCAGGCGTTGCTGACGCCGCCCAGCCATAACTCGGTGCTGTACTCCCTGGCGGCTGGCGGCACGGTTTCCATCGCCTCGCTGTTCATGGCGGGCGTGGTGCCGGGCCTGTTGATGAGCGCGTGCCTGATGGTGCTGTGCCTGATTTTCGCGAAAAAGCGCGACTACCCCAAAGGCGAAGTCATCCCTCTGAAGCAGGCGTTGAAAATCGCCGCCGACGCGCTCTGGGGCTTGATGGCCATGGTGATCATCCTCGGCGGCTTCCTCTCGGGCGTCTTCACCGCCACCGAGTCGGCGGCGATTGCGGTGTTGTGGGCGTTCTTCGTGACCATGTTCATCTACCGCGACTACAAATGGCGCGAACTGCCCAAACTGATGCATCGCACGGTGCGCACCATTTCCATTGTGATGATCCTGATCGCCTTCGCCGCCAGCTTCGGCTACATCATGACCCTGATGCAGATCCCGGCGAAGATCACCACGCTGTTCCTGACCCTCTCGGACAACCGCTACGTGATCCTGATGTGCATCAACGTCATGCTGTTGTTGCTCGGCACGGTGATGGACATGGCGCCGCTCATTCTGATCCTCACGCCTATTCTGATGCCGGTGATCCTGGGCATCGGCGTCGACCCGGTACACTTCGGCATGATCATGCTGGTGAACCTCGGCATCGGCCTGATTACCCCGCCGGTGGGCGCGGTGCTGTTCGTCGGCGCGGCGGTGGGCAAGACCAGCATTGAAAAAACCGTGAAGGCCCTGCTGCCGTTTTATGCGGTGTTGTTTTTGGTGCTGATTGCGGTGACCTACATCCCGGCGTTGTCGCTGTGGTTACCCCATTTGGTGCTGTAAACCTTCTTTCAGAAACAAAGGTGAGCAACTGTGGGAGCTGGCTTGCCTGCGATAGCGGTGTATCAGTCACGGATGCATTGACTGACAGGTCGCTATCGCAGGCAAGCCAGCTCCCACACTTGAATCCTCGGTGTTTGTTTTGACTTCGTGAGGCAGGTCAATCGTGATTGAGCTTACTGATCAATTCACTCATCTGGTACTCGCCCCCGCCATCGGTGGCAGCCTCGTCAACTGGACGGTGCGCGCCACCGGCCAACCGCTGTTGCGGCACAGCGATGCGCAGGCGATCAATACCGGACTGCCGGGCAAGCTGGGCTGCTATCCCTTAGCGCCTTGGTCCAACCGAATCGCGCACGGCGGCTTCGACAACCCCGATGGCTGGCTGGCATTGGCAGCCAATAGCCTCACTGATCCCCTGCCGATTCACGGCTCGGCCTGGCAGCAGGCATGGCAGGTGGTGAGCCATACCACGCACGAAGTGGTGCTGGAATTGGAATGCGCCACACCCTTCGCCTATCACGCCCGCCAGCGGGTGCGCTTGAACAACGGTGAGTTGAATATCGACTTGTGCGTGACTCACCTGGCCGAGCAACCGGCGTGGCATGGGCTGGGCTTGCATCCGTACTTGCCGCGCCGGCCGGGTACGCGGCTGCAGGCCAGGGCTGGGCAGGTGTGGATGAGTGATGCAGCCAAGCTGCCCACAGCGTTGACACCGCTACCCGAGGATTGGGATTTCCGGCAACTGAAGGAACTGCCCCAGGGGCTGGTGGACAACGGCTTTTGCGGCTGGGATGGGCACTGCGTGATCGAACAACCGGAGCTTGGCTACCGCCTCGAATGCCAGGCCAGCGGCGCCGATTACTTGCTGCTGTACTGCCCGCCAGGGTTGGAATTTTTCTGCATCGAGCCGGTGAGTCATCCGGTGAATGCCCATCATCTGCCAGGCAGGCCTGGCCTTAAGCTGCTGGGGCAAGGCCAGTCAACCCACCTGGCTTTCAACCTGAAATACACGCCAAATGCCTGAACGGTAGGAGCGAGGGGGACGCCTAGTTCTTGCTCGCGAAAAACGTCAACGATTACGCGTGTTTTCTGAATGAACGCGGCGCCTGTGAGTTTTTCGCGAGCAAGCTCGCTCCTACAGTTAAAGGATGCGTCAGTGTCAGGGTGGGCTGTTTTTCAGGCGTCCGGCCGTGTCGATACTCACCACCACCGACAACCCCGGCCGCAAGCGTTCACTTTCGGCCTGGTCCGGGTCTACGGTGATGCGCACGGGCACCCGCTGGGCGATCTTGACGAAGTTGCCGGTGGCGTTGTCCGCCTGCAACAGGCTGAACTCGGAACCGGTCGCCGGGGAAATATGCTGCACCGTGCCATGGAATTTGCGGTGGTTCAGCGCATCCACGGTGAACGTCACCGGCTGGCCGACCTGCACATTGTCCATCTGGGTTTCTTTCATATTGGCAATCACCCACAACTGCTTGGGCACCAGTGCCATCAGTTGCGCGCCGGAATTGACGTAGGCGCCCAGGCGCACGCCGATCTGCCCAAGCTGACCATCCCGTGGCGCCGTGATGCGGGTATTGGACAGGTCGATGCGCGCCAGTTCCACCGCCGCCTCGGCACTCGCGACGGCTGCCTCCAGGGAGCCGCGATTGACGATCACTGTCTGCAAATCCTGGCGGGCGATTTCCAGGCTGGCCTGGGCCTGGGCCACGGCGGCAATGGTCTGCGCGTTGGCGGCACGGGTCACGTCCAGTTCGCGTTTGGAGACCGAACCATCGCTGATCAACTCTTCATTGCGGCGCAAATCCGCAGTGCTCTTGCGTGCCTGGGCCTGGCTGTCGACCAGCGCGGCCTGGCGCAGCTTGATGGTCGCTTCGGCACTGTTGCGTTGCTGCACCACATTGGCCAACGAGGCCTTTTGCACCGCCAGTTGTGCCAGGGCCTGGTCGAGGCGCTGCTTGTAGATGCGGTCGTCCAAGCGCACCAGCAGATCGCCGGTCTTGACGTACTGGAAGTCCTGCACCGGCACTTCGAACACATAGCCGCTGAGCTGCGGGCCGATAATCGTCACCTGCCCACGTACCAAGGCGTTTTCGGTGGTTTCCACTGCACTGCTGAACGGCGGCAGTTGCCAGGCGTACAGCACGATCAGCACACCGATGATGGCGATGGCGGCAAAGCCCAGGGACGAGATGATGCGCACGCGCAAGGGCCGCAATTGGGTCGGCACCGCGCCCGGTGGCGTGCTGCCTTCCGGCGTGGCGGCGATGGCGGTCGTGGTGGTGGTTGAAGGTTCAGTCATGAAGTCGCGCCGCTGGGTTGAACAGGAGGAGTTGCCTTGGTGGTGCTCATCAACCACAGGCTGCGGGTGAAGATCCACAGCATGGTCAGGATCGCGATAATCGCGATCAGCATGAAGACATCGTTGTAAGCCATTACGTTCGCCTCACGGGTAGCCGCCGTAGCCAGGCTGCGGATGCCCATGAGGTTGCGCAGTTCCGGGTCGGCGACGATCTTGCCGTAGGCCGCCCCACCACTCTGCACCCGCGCCGCCACAAGCGGGTCGATCAGGGTCAGGTGCTCGACGATCATGCTCGAATGGTACTTCTCGCGCACGATCTGGAAGGTGCCCAGCAACGCCGCGCCGATCAGGCCGCCGAGGTTCTGGCAGATGCCGAACATCACCGAGAAGCTCACCAGGTTGCGCGGGTTGGTCAGTACGTTCTTGGTACCCAGCACCATGGTCGGCCCCAGGAAGAACGTACCGCCAAAGCCTAGCAGGAACTGGCTGATATAGAGGTTCTGCGGGCGGGTCAGGTTGCTGGAAAAACTGTCCATCACCGAACCTGTCGCCATCAGCGCCAGGGAGATGATCAACGGCATCAGCAAGTGCGCCGGGTTAATCGTCAACGCGCTGACCACCAGCCCGGCAATCGCCCCGGCCAGCATCACCACGTACAGGGTGTGCATCTGCTGGTAGCTCATGTTCAACATCTGCATGAACCCCACCGCACCGGTGGACTGCTCGGACAGCACCATGCGAATCAGCACCACCGCCAACGCCAGGCGAATCATCGCGCCGCTGCCCAGCCAGCGCGTCATCAGCATCGGGTTGCTGCGGTTATGCTCGATGGCCAGCCCCGCCATGATCAGCACCAGGGAGCAGGCCGAGGCCACGCCGATCCACGGCGCTTCCAACCACCAGTCAATGCGCCCCAGGGACAGCACCGCGCAGAGCAAGGCCACACCGCTGGCGAGGATGGCGAAGGTCAGGAAGTCGAGCTTTTCAAAGGTCTTGAAGCGATCGCCCGGCGGCAGCTTGAGCAGGAACACACAACCCAGGCAGATCAGCGCCAGGCCCAGTTCGAACAAATACAGCCCGCGCCATTCAGCGATTTGCAGCAAATCTTCGGAGAACAGCCGCGCCAGGGGCAGCGCCAATTGCGCGGTACCCAGCCCCAACACCAAAGCTTTCAACCGCCACTTGGCCGGGAATGCCTGGATCATGTAGTACAAGCCCAACGAACTCAGCGCCGCACCCACCATGCCATGGGCGGCCCGTACCGCAATCGCCGAACTGAGGTCATTGACGAACAAATGCCCGAAGGTCACCAGCGCGTAGAGCACCAGGAACACCTCGGTAAACGCACGCAGGCCGAACTGCTGGCGAAACTTCACCAGCAGCAGGTTCATGCACACGTTGGTCATCACATAGGCGGCGGGCAGCCAGGCCATTTCCGCGGTGGTCGCGCCCAGGGCGCCTTGCAGGTATTGCAGGTTGGCGATAACCAGGGCGTTGCCCAGGCCACCGGTGATTGCCACCAGCACGCCCACCAACGCAAACAGCCAGCGCTTATGGGTAGGGTGCAGCGGCGTCGACGGCGAGCCAGGCAGGCTCGGCCGCTCGTGGGGTTGCCAGGTGTGGGGGGTGTATTTATCCATTGGTGACCTTGGTGAGCCGGGGTGCAAGGCCGGTGAATCCGTTACACAGAGGAACAGTAACCTGAGAGGTGTTCATGTTGCCATCTCGTGGACGCATTTGCCCCTCAGGCAGACACAGCTAAATGTGGGAGCGGGCTTGCTCGCGAATGCGGTAGATCAGTTGCTGATGCATTGACTGACACGATGCCTTCGCGAGCAAGCCGGCTCCCACACTGCGATCCATGCGTTTCTTAGAGAGAGGCTTTAAGCAACATACCGACTGCCACCACCCCACACAGGCTGGCGAACCCCACTTGCAACACCCGCGCGGGGATCACCGAACACAACCGCCTTCCCGCCAACATGCCGACGACACTCGCACCAATAAACACCCAGCCCACCGGCTCGATGCTCACCCCCGCATGAAACGCACCGGCCACGCCGATCAGCGACAGCAGGCTGACGACCATCAACGAGGTCGCGACGATCCCGCGCATCTGTACGTCGGTCAGTTGCTTGAACGCCGGTACGATCAAGAAGCCGCCACCCACGCCCAGCAAACCCGACACGGCGCCGGTCACCGCGCCCAACGCCGCCAGGGTGGCACTGCATTTGGCGGTCCAGGCCAGGCGCCCGGTCTGCTGGTTGAGCATGCAGTTCTTCTGGCCCCACGACGCCGCGCCATGGTCACTCGGCCCAGCCTCGCGTTTTTCCCGTTGCAGCATGCGCCAGGCCACCAGCACCATCAGCGCGCTGAACAGGCCCATCAGCACCGGTTCCGAGAGTTGGTGGGCGACGAACACGCCCAACGGCGAAAACAGCGCGCCGAGCAAGGCGATCAGCAACGCGGCGCGGTAACGCACCAGGCCATGGCGCAAACCATCGATGGCCCCGACCGCTGCCGCTGCGCCCACCGCGAGCAATGACACCGGCGCGGCCTGGGTCATGGTCAAGCCCAGCCCCAGCACCAGCGCCGGCACCCCGAGGATGCCGCCGCCCGCACCGGTCAGGCCCATGACCAGGCCCATCAATACGCCTAACAGACTGGCCAGCAGCATTCAGTCCACCTTGCTCAGACGGGTCAGCCACTCGCGGCCCTTGAGCATGCCGTTCCAGTAGAACCACGGCAGCAGCGTGGCCTTGAGGAACCACATCGAACGGCGTGCCTGCGTCGGGTCGAGAGGAAAAGTCGGCAGCAACTTGCCGCCATAGCCGAACTCGGCCAGCACCACCTTGCCCTTCTCCACCGTCAACGGGCAGGAGCCATAGCCGTCGTACTTGAGCGGCAGCGGCGCTTGCTTGCGCAGGGCCAGCAGGTTTTCGGCCACCACCACGATTTGCTTGCGCACCGCCGCCGCCGTCTTGGCGTTGGTGGTGCCGCACACATCGCCCAGGCCAAAGACATGCGGGTAGCGCAGGTGCTGCAGGCTGTGGGGGTTCACTTCGCACCAGCCGGCGGCATCGGCGAGCAGGCTTTCGCGGATAAAATCCGGAGCGACCTGCGGCGGTACGACGTGGAGCATGTCGAAGGTTTTCTCTTCGACCGTCGCGTTGCCTTGGGCGTCTTTGACTTCAAACCAGGCTTTGCGCGCCGGGCCATCGACTTTCACCAGGTTGGAATTGAACGCCAGGCGAGCGTTGTATTTTTCCACGTACTTCATCAGCGGCGGCACAAACGTTGGCACGCCAAACAGCGCAGCACCGGCCAGGTTGAATTCGACGTCGATGTGTTTGAGGTTGCCCTGCTTGAGCCAGTGGTCGCAGGACAGGTACATGGCTTTTTGCGGCGCGCCGGCACATTTGATCGGCATCGCCGGCTGGGTGAACAACGCCTTGCCGCCCTTGAGCTGCTGCACCAACTGCCAGGTGTAGGCGGCGTGCTCATAGCTGTAGTTGGAGGTGACGCCGTGTTGGCCCAGAGTGTCTTGCAGACCCTCGATTTTTTCCCAGGCCAGGCGCAGGCCGGGGCAGACGATGAGGCTCTTCCAGGTGACGCGCTGGCCGCTGTCGAGCACCAGGGTGTTGTCATCGGGCAGCAGTTCGCTGACGGCGGCCTGCACCCAGCTGACGCCATTGGGTAGCACATCGGCCAGGGGCCGGCGGGTCTTGTGCAGGTCGTAGGCGCCGCCGCCGACCAGGGTCCAGGCCGGCTGGTAGCAGTGGTAGTCGTTAGGTTCGATGAGGGTGATGTTCAGGTGCGGGTCGCGCTTGAGCAGGCTGGCCAGCAGGCCGATGCCTGCCGAGCCGCCGCCGATGACTACGATATCGCCACTGATGGTGGGTCCCCAGTGTTGTTCGGTCATTGTCTACTGCCTTTTTGAGTCAATGCACACAAGGGTCGCTGCCGGATGGCGTCACGCCCAGCTTTTTATGACCGCGCCGCAATACAGGCCGGACAGGGTCTTCATCACTTGAATCACTTCGTGACTGGCCAGCCCGTAGAAAATGTATTTGCCTTCCCGACGGGTGGCGACCAACCCTTCATCGCGCAAGATGCCCAACTGTTGTGACAGGGTGGGCTGGCGTACGCCGGTCAGGGCTTCCAGCTCACCGACGTTGCGCTCGCCCTGGGTCAACTGGCACAGGATCAACAAACGGTCTTCATTGGCCAGGGCCTTGAGCAAGGCACAGGCCTTGGACGCCGATGCACGCAACTGGGCGACCTCGCCCTCACTCAACGTAGATTCCATTTGCCTCGGGTCCTTTATGTCACTTAAGCTCAAAACATTATGTGTAAACGTAAACTGATTGTAACCACTTTTTTCTTCAGCACATTTTCCTAACAGAGGCGGCCGCCATGCCAGCGTTGATTCAAGCCTTTCTGGATGACGCATCGTCGACCTACACCTATATCGTCTATGAAGCCGATGGCGGCCCCTGCGCCATCGTCGACTCGGTGCTCAACTACGACCCGGCATCGGGGCGCACCGACACCGCCCAGGCCAACAAGGTCATTGCCTTTGTGCGTGAGCATGGCCTGCAGGTGCAGTGGCTGCTGGAAACCCACGCCCACGCCGACCACCTGTCCGCCGCGCCCTACCTGCGTCGCACCTTGGGCGGCAAGATCGCGATCGGCGAATCCATCAGCAAGGTGCAGGGTGTGTTCAAGAACCTGTTCAACCTGGAGCCGGAATTTCGAGTGGACGGCTCGCAGTTCGATCACCTGTTTGCGCCGGATGAAATCTTTCACATCGGCAACTTGAAGGCCCAGGCGCTGCACGTGCCCGGACACACCCCCGCCGACATGGCCTATCTGATCGATGGCCGCTTGATCCTGGTGGGCGACACCCTGTTCATGCCCGACGTCGGCACCGCTCGCTGCGATTTCCCCGGCGGTGATGCGCGGCAGTTGTACGCGTCGATGCGCAAGTTGCTGGCGTTCCCTTCAGACACCAAGCTGTACGTGTGCCATGACTACCCACCCGAGGGTCGAGAAGCCAAATGCCAGACCACCGTGGCGGAACAGCGGGCGGGCAATATCCATGTGCATGACGGCGTGGATGAAGCGGCGTTTGTACAGATGCGCACCCAGCGCGATGCTGGATTGGGCATGCCAACGTTGTTGCTGCCGGCGATCCAGGTAAATGTGCGAGCGGGGAATATGCCGCCGCCGGAAGAAAACGGCGTGACGTACCTGAAAATCCCTCTCAACCAACTTTAGAAGCGCCGATCCCCTGTGGGAGCTGGCTTGCCTGCGATAGCGGTGGGTCAGTTAGCCCAATTGCTCCTGATACAACGCTATAGCGCTCGACAGTAACTACGATGCGAAGCGAGCCGCTCTTGATCTGCTCTTGATCTTGATCTCAGGCGCCCCGTTAAACCACGCTGGCCGAACGCAGGCTTGAATTCGTGGGTAACCCGGCAGGAC